>DASZLW010000334.1:0-21275 GCA_035552175.1 Gaiellaceae bacterium
CCCGTGAACCAGGTCGGGCGCGGCCAGGAGCCGGTGACGGTCGTAGGGAGGAGCCGGTCCTTGGTTGCGATGAGCACGTGCGCTCTCCTCCTTCTCGAAGATTGCAGGAAGCAGCCATTATGCGCTTTCGGCAGCAGCGATGCAGCCTGCCTGAACGACGAATGCTGTGACTGTCCGGACCCTGGCTACAGAACGAGCGCCCGGCCGTCCGATTGACGGCCGACGACGACCCAGAGCGCCTCGACCGTCTGCTCGCCGGTGGCCGAGAGGCGATGGGGCGAGGAGGCGTCGAACGAGATGGCCATGCCCTGGCGCAACTCGTACTCGTCGAACCCGATCTGAACCCGGAGAACCCCCTTGAGGACGTACCCGTACTCCTTGCCGCTGTGCCGCACGAGCGAGTTCTCGTCGCACGAGGCCGCCCCGGGCGGGTAGGTGATCGTCAGGAACTCGACCATCGCGTCGCGGTCGGCGGTCAGCCGCTCCCACATCACGCCCTGCTCGAGGTAGATCACCGCGCGCTCGCCCGGCTTCGTCGTCGGCGTGTCCGGGCCGGCCGCGACGACCCGGGGGCCGGCGACATGCCGAGGCTCGGCGTCGACCTCGGCGAAGAGGTCGCCCATCGAGATGCCGAGCACGGTCACGAGCGACCAGAGCGTGCTCACGGACGGGTTGACCTTGTTCCGCTCGATCTGCGAGATCAGGCTCGGGGAGACGCCGACCCGCCGTGCGATCTCACGGGCGGTCATCTTCTTCCGGATGCGCTCGTCGCGAAGCCGCTCGCCGATCTGGGACGGCGGGATCTCCTGGACGAGGTGCACGGCTTTCATCTACGTGTCCTGACCGGCCGGGACGGCGGCTTCGTGCTCGATCCGGCTCTCGAGATACTCCCAGTCCCGCTCGAACCGGTACGAGTGCTGATCGGGCGGCCCCGGCGCGGAGGTCTCGAGCCACAGGACCTTGTTCCCGACCGTCTCGTAGAAGGCGTGGATGCACCCGACGCCCGTCCAGAACACATCCCCCGGCTGGAGCGTGTACCGCTCGCCGTCGGCGACGACGTCGACGATTCCTTCGAGCATCACGTAGGACTCCTCGAACGGATGGTCGTGCGGGTGCGCGACGGCGCCCGGTTGGTAGCCGACCATGAACATCGTCTGGAGCTGCGCGCCGAGCCGCTTGTCGACGAGCATCTTGACCGTGATCCCGCTGTAGGCGAGTGCCGCGGTCGCCATGCTCGCGGACACCGTCGGCTCGTCGATCGAGGCGCCGTGCCTGAGATGGTCGATGTCCATGTCTGCAGTGCGGAGATGGAACAGGTGCTGGTTGCGGGGATCCCGGAGGTCGAGAGCGGCCGGTTCGGTCTCCGGCGCAGGGCCGAGCCAGAACGTGTCCGGCGGCAGGCCCGGGCCGCGCGGGACGGGGGACATCATCTCGATCCAGCGGGCCTGCCCTTCGCAGCGCCACGCATGGGACATGCCGACCGGGATCACGCCGCACGCGCCCGGCCGGAGCCGGACGCCAGGGTCGCCGCAGTGGAGGACGGGCTCGCCCTCGAGCACGTAGAACGTGGTCTCGAACGAGTGCACATGGGTGTCGACGTAGCCGTCGTCGGCCTCGACGAGCATCAGCCCGGTGTGCGTCGAGCCGGTGTGGGAGCCCACGAGCACAGCCCTACGCACGCCCGCGGTGTGCTCGGTCGAGGTCGGCTCGAAGGCGAGGTCAGCGCTCCGCACGAGCAGGTGCATGATCAGCGGCTCCCGTTTCCGGGCGCCGCGGCGACGGGCCCGGGGTCGCGAACGAGCCCGGAGTCGACGAAGTCTGCGCCGCGCACGTACGTCCGTCCGGTCACGAGGAGCTCGGCTGCCGGGAACCGGGTGATCACGCGCGGGCCGGTCGTCGTGACGATGACCTCCTCCTCGATGCGAGCCGCCGAGCGGCCGTCCGCGGCAGCGCAGTAGGTCTCGAGGGCAAAGACCATTCCGACCTCGAGCTCCACCGGATCCTCGAACGAGTGGAGGCGCGAGATCATCGGCGCCTCGTAGAGGCCCACGCCGAGCCCGTGACCGAACTGGAGCCCGAACGCCGCCCGCTCGTCCTTCATCCCGATCTCCTCGGCGGTCGGCCAGACCTCCGCGATCGAGTCGGTCGTCGCACCCGGCCGCACCCGAGCGATCGCGTTGTCGAGCCACTCGCGGCACTGCTTGTATGCGTCGAGCTGGGGCGGCGTGGCGTAGCCCACGTTGAAGGTGCGGTAATAGCAGGTGCGGTACCCCATGAAGGAGTGGATGATGTCGAAGAAGGCCTGGTCCCCGGGCCGGATCAAGCGGTCGGAGAACGTGTGCGGATGCGGGTTGCAGCGATCGCCCGAGATCGCGTTGATCGCCTCCACGTGTTCCGAGCCGAGGTCGAACAGCACCTTCATCGCCGCGGCCACGACCTCGGACTCGCGCACGCCCGGCCTCAGCATCTCGTAGATCGTCTCGTAGGCGGCGTCCACGATCCCCGCCGCCTGGTCGAGCAGCGCGAGCTCGTCGTCGGACTTGAGCTTCCGCGCCTCGAGCATCACCGGTTGGGAGTCCGCGATCGTGAGGCCCGTCCGCTGGAGCGCGAGGAGCGTCGTCATGTCGGGGACGTCCATCCCGACCGGCTCGGTCTCGAGGCCGCGCTCGTGGAGCTCGGTCCAGATCATCGTGGCGAGCGCATCCGGGACGCCGGTCTGATCCGGCATCGCGCCGCGCATCGGCGGCACCCATGCCCGCCAGCTCGATTCGGGCAGCCACGGGCAGTAGAGCTGGTGGTGGCGCGCGGCCGAGCCGAAGTCCCAGAGGATCGGATCCTCCTCGCGCAGGACCAGTGCGAAGCGGATGTTCTTGTCGCGCTCCCAGGTGCCGATCGCCGTGCTCGTGACATACCGCAGGTTGTTCGGGTCGAAGAGGAGCAGGCAACCGAGGTCGGAGGCCGCGAGCGATGCCTTCGCCCGGGCGAGGCGATGGGCCCGCAGGCGGTTGAAGTCGACTCGCTGCTCCCAGTCGACGGCCATCGTCGCGCCACGTGAGGCGATGTGCGTGTCGGTCATGACGCTCTCCTCTCTTCCAGCTGCAGAAGCAACGACATGAAGTCCTTCTCCGCATGCCCGCTGTCGCAGGCGGACTCGAGCAGCGACTGCAACCGGCCGGCAAAGGGAAGCTCCACATGCGTCTCGGTGGCGAGGTCGAGGACGAGCCTGATGTCCTTGAGCATCATCGACGTCGTGAACGTAGCCGAGTAGTCCTCGTCGACGAGTGGCTTCGTCTTGTAGGCAACGAACGTCGAGCCGACGGCGGAGTCGCCGATCGCCTCGAGAAGCGCGCTGCGGCCGAGCCCGGCCGATTCGCCGAGCACGAGCGCCTCTGCGAGGAGCTCGGCCGTCCCGCCGATCAGCACGCCGAGCACGAGCTTGAGGACGCGCGCGCCGTCTCCCGCACCGACCTGACGGACCTTCGGCGAGATCGCCTGGAGCACCGGCGCTGCCCTGTCGAGGGCTCCGGCCGGGCCCGATGCGAACACGGCCGCCGTGCCGCTTCCGACCGCGACCGGGTTGCCGCTGATCGGGGCACGGACGTAGTCGACGCCCCGCTCCGCCGCCTGCTCGGCCACGCGACGAGACGCATCGAGCGAGATCGTGCTCGTCTCGACGAGCAGCGTCCCACTGCGGGCCTTCGCAAGGATCGGCCCGGCCGCTGCGAGGACCGCGCGGTCATCGGAGAGGCTCGTCACGCAGACGTCACCTTCGGCGAGTGCAGCTCCGAAGTCCGGGAGCCACGAGGCCCCGCGTTCCGTGAGCGGTTGCTCGCGCCCCTGAGTGCGGTTCCCGACTGCGAGCGGAAAGCCCGCGTCGAGAAGACGCCCGGCGATCGCGGTCCCCATCTTGCCGAGGCCGACCACTGCGACCGGAGCGCTCACCGGAGCAGGATGCCGCCGTCCACGTTGAGGTCGACCCCGTTGACGCCGCCGTTCTCGAGCAGGAAGATCGAGGCGTCCGCGATCTCGTCCATCGTCACGAGACGCCCGAGGGGCGTCCTCGCAGCGAGAGGAGCGAGCACCCCTTCGGGCTTCGCCGCCCAGTAGGGGCTGTCACCGACCACTCCGGGATGGATCCCGTTCACCCGTACGGGCGCGAGCTCGATCGCGAGGGTGTGCACGAGGCCGGTCACGCCGCCGTTCACGGTCGTCACGGTCGTCGAGCCGGGGTAGGGCCGCATCAGCGCCAGACCGCCGAAGAGCAGGATCGACGCGGAGTCGACCAGCCGGGGGGCCAGCGTGTGCACGACCTCCGTGTATCCGACGAGCTTCAGCGTCACGAGCCGCATCGCCTTCGGGATGTCGTAGTCGGAGACGTTGTTCTCGTCCCGCTCGATCGCGCCGAGCACGAGCCGGTCGATCGCGCCGAGGTGGGCGAGGCAGCCGGCGATCGTCTCGGGCTCCGAGAGGTCGAACGCGCAGCCGCTGACCTCGCCGTCGATCCCGGCGGCGATCTCCCTCGTGCGCTCGAGGTCGCGACCGGAGATCACGACCTTCCGGCCCCTGGCGGCATACGTCTCTGCAAGCCGCAGGCCGATCCCCGCGGTTCCGCCGACGATCACAACGAGTTCGTCGCTCATCGAGGGCACGATAGAGCCTTCGTGCAGTCTGAGTCAACTGCGCCGATCAGGTCCGCCACGGCCCGGAATCGCTCGGTTCCTGCGTCGCGGCAGACGCCGGGATTGATTCCGGCCCGCGAAGGTGCTAACACTTGCGCGCTGAGTTCAGTATCACTGGACGCGAGTCGAGGGAAGGGAGACGGACAGTGCCGAAGCGCGTGCTCATCCAGGGTGGCGAGGTGCTCACCATGGATCCGGGGCTCGGGGACGTCTACGGCGGCGACGTCCTGATCGAGGACGATCGGATCGCCGCTGTCGGCACAGGCCTGGAGGCGGCCGACGCCGAGGTCCTCGATGCGACGGGTTGCATCGTCATTCCCGGCTTCGTCGACTCCCACCGTCACACCTGGGAGACGGTGATCCGGGGCATTGCCCCTGACGTCAGCCTCGGAGGGTACTTCGATCTCGTCCTCGACCAGCTTGCGCCTGCCTACCGGCCCGAGGACGTCTACGCGGGGAACTACCTGGGCTCGCTGGAGGCAATCGACGCCGGCGTCACGACGCTGCTCGACTGGTCGCACATCTCGAACACGCCCGAGCACGCCGACGAGGCGATCCGCGGGCTCCGGGACTCGAAGCTCAGAGCTGTCTACTGCTACGGGAACCCCAACACCTCGCTCGCCGACTGGTGGTACACGAGCACCCTCGAGGCGCCCGAGGACATCCGCCGCGTGCGGGACCAGTACTTCTCGACCGACGAGGGCTTGCTCACGCTCGCGATGGGTACGCGCGGCCCGGGGTTCTGCACTCCGGAGGTCGTGCGGCACGACTGGGAGCTCGCGCGCGATGTGGGCGCCCCCATCAGCGTTCACGTCGGTATGGGCCCGTATGCAGGGCGTTTCTCGATGGTCAAGCAGCTCTCCGAGCTCGGGTTGCTCGGTGACGACACGACCTACATCCACTGCAACTACCTCTCCGACGAGGAGTTCGCGCTGATCGCAGAAAGCGGTGGCAAGATCTCGATCTCGCCCTCGGTGGAGATGGCGATGGGCCACGGAACCCCGCCGACGGCGAAGGCGCTCGCGCACGGCCTGCGGCCGAGCCTCTCGATCGACGTCGTCACGACCGTCCCCGGCGACATGTTCACGCAGATGCGGTTCCTGTTCGCGCAGGCCAGGCTGCAGGCCCACGAGGCGGCGTTTGCCGCGGGGAGCGAGGAGGAGCCGACGCTCCTGACGAGTCGTGAGGTGCTGGAGTTCGCGACGATCGAAGGCGCCCGGGTCACGGGGCTCGGAGACCGCACCGGCTCGCTGACGCCGGGGAAGCAGGCCGATGTCGTCGTTCTCCGGTGCGACCACTCGAACACGTGGCCCATCATCGATCCCGTCTCCACCGTCGTCCATCAGGCCGATACACGGAACGTCGAGACGGTCTTCGTGGCAGGCGAGCGGCTGAAGGACCGGGGCCGGCTCGTCTCCGGTGACCTGCGGCGGGCGCGCGATCTCGCCTCGGAGTCCCTCGACCACCTGCTCGCCCACACGACGATCCAGCCGCGTTGGATCCAGAGCACCCGCTCGAAAGCCGGCCATGCCCACTGATTCTGTTCAGCCTCACTGCCCGCTTGACTGCATGTGTAGAGCAGTCCTAAACTCGTCCCACCGTCGGTGAGGTCGCAAGGGCACGGCCCCCAACGCCCCCGAAGAGTCATGAAGGAGGTTCAACCGAAGTGAACCGCATCCGTTCCGGAGGGCCCAGAGGGCGCACGCGCCTTCTTCTGGCCGCGCTCGCGACGGCGGCCATCGCAGCGAGTGCTGCGAGCCTCGCCGCTGCGCAAACGAAACATGCCGCGCATCCCGCGGCCACCGTCCGTATCGCGTACCTCTCGTTCGCGGTCGCGAACAGCTATGACGCCCCGATGCTCGCAGCCGCGAAGGCCGCTGCGGCGAAGGGCGGCGCCAAGATCACCGTCTTCGACGCGAACAACAGCCCGCAGACGCAGTTCTCGCAGCTGCAGACGGCGAGCTCGTCGAAGCAGTACGACGCGATCATCGTCCAGCCGATCTTCGGCACGGGCCTGATCACCGTCGTCAAGCAGGCGATCGGGAACAAGATCAAGGTCGTGAACATGGACCAGGAGCTCGGCGCGAACCTCGGCACCGCGAAGCCGCAGGTGCCCGGACTCTCCGGCAACGTCGTCTTCGTCCCGACGGTGATCGGCACCAAGCTCGGAAAGCTGGTCGTCTCGGCGTGCGCGGCGAAGAACCTCAACCCGTGCAACGTGGGCTACATGTACGACATCAAGGCCTCCGCGCTCGACGTCGCGATCCGGAACGGCTTCAACAAGGCGATCGCAGGCCACAGCAACGTGAAGGTCGTGGCCGAGGGCGAGGACTTCTTCACGCCGTCCAAGGGCCTTGCCGCCGTGCAGACGATGATCCAGGCCCACTCGGACATCAACCTGATCGCCGCCTCGGACCAGGGCATCGAGGGCGCTGTGCAGGCCGTCGACCCGTCCAAGGTCACGCTCGTCGGCTACGGCGGCAGCGCGACCGGCCTGAAGGGCGTCGCTGCCGGCACGTGGTACGGGACGATCATGCAGCTTCCCGCAACGGAGGGCAAGCTCGCGGTGCAATGCGCGATCAAGGCCGTGAAGACGGGCAAGGGCTGCGCGGGTGTCGACCCGGTCGACGCGCTCCCGAGCTCCGGCGTCGTCACCAAGGCGAACGTCGCGAAGTTCAAGGGGGAGTGGCCCGGATAGCACCTCCGGCGTCCGCACGGAACTACATCGAGCTCCAGGACGTCTCCAAGCACTACGGAGGCGTCCTGGCGCTCGATTGTGTCTCGCTCGCGGTCGAACGCGGCTCGGTGCATGCCTTGATCGGCGAGAACGGGGCTGGAAAGTCGACGCTCGGGAAGGTCGTGGCGGGAGCCGTCGTGCCCGATCACGGGCGGATGCTGCTCGGCGGCGCGCCGGTGTCCTTCCGGACGCCGAAGGAGGCGCTCGACCACGGGGTGGCCTTGATCGCCCAGGAGCCGTCGGTGGTGCCGATGCTCACGGTCGCCCAGAACGTGTTGCTCGGCTCGGAGCCGCGCTCGGGGGGGTTCATCCGCCGTACGGGGCTCCGGCACCGGTACCGCGAGCTGGCCGCATCCGCCGGGTTCGATCTGCCTGGCGGCGTTTCTGCCGGGCGCCTGCGGACCGCCGAGCAACAGCAGGTCGAGATCCT
The DNA here is from genome assembly GCA_035552175.1 of Gaiellaceae bacterium. Lineage (GTDB taxonomy): Bacteria > Actinomycetota > Thermoleophilia > Gaiellales > Gaiellaceae > PALSA-600. The sequence goes on from DASZLW010000334.1 coordinate 7,847, forward strand.
GCGGGCGCTCGCCCGGGACGCGAGCGTCATCGTCATGGACGAGCCGTCGGCCGCACTCGGCGGCCCCGACACCGACCGGCTCCACGAGATCGTCCGCTCGCTGCGGTCGGCGGGAAAGACGATCGTCCTCATCTCGCATTTCCTCGACGAGGTGCTCTCGCTCGCGGATCGAGTGACGGTGCTCCGCGACGGCCGCGTCGTGCACGAGGTGCCGGTCGCCGAGGCGAGCGAGGCGTCGCTCTTCGAGGCGATGCTCGGGCGACCGCTCACGGCGACCTTCCCCGCAAAGCGTCCGCCGGCTGCCGACGCGCCGCCGGTGCTCGCGGTGCGCGAACTCGTCGCGCGGGGCGTCGCCGGTGCGTCGCTCGAGGTACGGAAGGGCGAGATCGTCGGGCTCGCGGGCCTCGTCGGCGCGGGGCGGACCGAGCTCGCCCGGGCGATCTACGGAGCCGACGCCGTGGTTGCCGGCGTTGTGACGCTGTCGGGCAAGTCGCTACGGGGCGGCCCGCGGCGGCGGCTGGACGACGGCATCGCGATGATCCCCGAGTCCCGGAAGGACGCAGGTCTCATCTTCACGCGGTCCGTGCTCGAGAACGCGACGCTCGCGAAGGTCGACGCCCTGAGCCGGTTCGGGTTCGTGCAGCGTGCCGTCGAGCGCCGGACCGGATCGCAGATCCTGGATCGCTGCCAGGTGCGAGGCGCGCGAACCGGCGCGAGGGTCGGAGCGCTGTCGGGCGGCAACCAGCAAAAGGTGCTGTTCGCACGGATGCTGATGTGCGAGCCTCACCTGATGATCGCCGACGAGCCGACGCGCGGCGTCGATATCGGCGCCAAGCGTGCCATCTACGACATGCTCGTGGACCTCGCCGGGTCGGGGATGGGAATCCTGCTGATCTCCTCCGAGCTCGAGGAGATCCTCGGCCTGTCCCACCGCGTCGTCGTGATGCGCCGCGGGCGCACCGTTGCCGAGTTCGAGGGCGCAGAGATGAACGAGGCGAACATCCTCGCGGCGGCGTTCTCGGGTGGGCAGGAAGCGGCATGAGCCGGACGCGGTCGGCGGGGGCAGCGCCGTGAGCGCCTTCTCGGCGCGGCTCGGGACGGTGCGCGGGGTCGACATCGACCGGGCGCGGAGCCTCGGGATCCTCGTCCCGTTCGTCGCGCTCTTCATCACCCTCTCGTTTGCGAGCAACGCCTTCTTCACGAAGGTGAACATGCTCGACATCCTCGACCAGCAGTCGGCGACGTTGATCGTCGCCGCGGCCGGCACGCTCGTGCTCGTCGCCGGCGGGATCGATCTCTCGGTCGGCGCCGTGTACTCGCTTGCGGGTGTCACCGCGGCCGAGATCGCCCAGCATCACAACGCCTGGCTCGCGATCTTCCTGGGCATCGGCGTCGCGACCCTCGTCGGCCTCGTGAACGGCCTCGTCACGACCCTTCTGAGGATCAACTCGTTGATCGCGACGCTCGCGATGTCGTTCGTGATCGCCGGCATCGCGAGCCGGATCACGTCCGGCAACCTCGTCGTGCTGTTCGACAAGCCCGCGTTCGGGAAGCTCGCCGGGACCGAGTGGGGAACGGTGAAGACCTCCATCTGGCTGATGGTCGGGGCCGTGGTCGTACTCGGGATCGTGCTCGCGCGCACGACTGCGGGCCGCTACATGTACGCGGCCGGCGGCAACGCCGAGGCCGCGCGACTCGCAGGTGTCCGCGTGAATGCGGTGCGGGTGCTCACCTTCGTCCTCAGCGGAACAGCGGCAGGGATCGCCGGCGTGATCGACGCATCGCGAGTCCTCAGCGCCTCCGCGTCCTCCGAGGACACGTCCCTCGCATTCACGGTCCTCGCCGGCATCGTCGTCGGCGGGACGAGCATCCTCGGCGGCGACGGCGCCGTCTGGCGGTCGGTCGTCGGCGTTCTCTTCATCGCGTTGATCGGAAACGGCTATATCCTGCTCGGTCTCGATCCGCTGTACGAGCAGATCACGATGGGCGCGATCCTGATCGCCGCCGTCGCGCTCGACTCGTGGACGCGCAGGCACACATGACCGGAACCGAGGCAGCCGTCGACCGCGGGGTCGCGCTCGATCTCTACCGGCGGATGCTGCTCATCCGTGGGTTCGAAGATCGGGTGCAAAGCCTCTTCCTGCGTGGCGAGGTGTACGGGACGACGCATCTCTACTCGGGCCAGGAAGCGGTCGCGGTCGGTTTCGCGAGCGTCCTCTCGCCCGGCGATCGCATCGCTTGCACGTATCGCGGCCACGGACATCTACTCGCCATGGGGACCGAGCCGGAGGCGCTGCTCGCCGAGTTGCTCGGCCGGGAGACGGGCGTGAACGGCGGCCGCTCCGGGTCGATGAACGTCGTCGACCCCGATCACGGCGTCCTCGGGTGTTACGGCATCGTCGGCGGCAGCATCGCCGCGGCCACGGGTGCCGCGCTCGCCCTCCGCGGCAGCGATTCGATCGCGGTCGCCTACTTCGGGGACGGGACGACAAACCAGGCGTATTTCTTCGAATGCCTCAACTTCGCCAAGGTCTTCGAGCTTCCGATCGTGTTCGTGTGCGAGAACAACGGCTACGGCGAGTACACGCCGTTCGAGGTGGTGACGCCCGGCGGGATCGTGCCGAGGGCCGCCGCGATGGAGCTGCGGACGACGGAGGTCGACGGGATGGACGTCGGTGTCGTCCGGGCCGCGGCGGCGGGGATCGTCGAGCGGGTTCGCGCGGGCGGCGGCCCCGAGTTCGTCGAGGCGCGGACGTACCGGTTCGTGGGGCACTCGCGCTCCGACCCCGGCAAGTACCGGCCCGACGGCGAGCTCGACCGGTGGCGTGAACGGGATCCGCTCGCCGTCTGCGCCGCGATGCTGAACGGCCTGGGCGCTCGCGACGAGGCGGCCCACGCCGAGGCTCAGGTCGAGGCGGAGCTCGAACGGATCGAGGCCGCGGCTCTCGCGGCGCCCTTCCCGACCGCCGTCACGATCCCGGAGTTCAACGGGTGACGGTCGTCGACATCGCCATGCCCCGCCTCTCGGACTCGATGGAGGAGGCGACGATCCTCACCTGGCTCAAGCGGCCCGGTGACAGCGTTTCCCGCGGCGAGCCGCTCGTGGAGGTGGAGACCGACAAGGCGACCGTCGTCTACGAGGCCGAGCGCGACGGAGTGCTCGACGAGATCGTCGTCCAGGAAGGGCGGAGCGCGGCGCTCGGGCGACCGATCGCACGGCTCCGGGTCGAGACGGCCGCAACACCGGCGGCTCCCGAGGCCGTCGGGCTTCCCGCACCGCGTCCGGGGCGTGCTCGCGCGACGCCCGTCGCGCGACGCCACGCGGCCGAACACGGCATCTCTCTCGACGGCGTGACGGGAAACGGGCCGGGCGGGCGGATCGTGCTCGCCGATCTGCAGCAGCTCGCCCGCGAGAGCGTGCCGACCACGACCGCTTCGTCCGCTGCCGAGGCCGCACCCGGGGAGCTTCGGCACTCGGCGACCCAGAGGACGATCGCCGCGCGCATGGTGGAGTCGCGCTCGACGATCCCGGACTTCACGCTCGAGGCGGAGGTCGCGATGGCCGCCGCGGCCCGCGTCCGGGAGGAGCTGCGCCTGGCGTTCGCCGACACGCTGCCGTCGTTCAACGATCTCGTCGTCCGCGCCGCCGCGCTCGCCCTCCGCGACCATCCTGCTCTCAACGCGAGCTTCGCGGGAGCCGGCGCCGTTCGTCATCCGAGCGTGAACGTCGGAGTCGCAGTCGCGACCGACGACGCCCTGCTCGTTCCCGTGATCCGCGATGCCGACCGGAAATCGGTGCTGGAGATCTCCGCCGACGCCCGCCGGCTCGCGACGGGCGCGCGCGATCGAACTCTCGGGATGGACGACCTCGCGGGCGGCACGTTCACGATCTCGAATCTCGGCATGTTCGGCGTCCGCCGCTTCCACGCCGTGATCAATCCGCCCGAGGCGGCGATCCTGGCGGTCGGACAGATCGGCGAGCGTCCCACCGTGCGTGAGGGGCGGATCGTCCCGATGCTGACCATGGACGTGACGCTCTCGTGCGATCACCGGGTTGTCTACGGTGCGGATGCGGCGCGATTCCTCCAGCGATTCCGCGAGTTGCTCGAGCACCCGTCGCTCCTGCTGATCGAGGGTCGCGATGGATGACATCGAGTTCCGCGCCGCGATCCGGCAGGCCCTCGACGAGGAGCTCGGCCGGGACGAACGGGTGATCCTCTTCGGCGAGGACGTCGCGATCGCGGGCGGAGTCTTCGCCGTCACGACGGGCCTCTACGAGAAGTACGGGCCCGAGCGCGTCTTCGACACGCCGATCTCGGAGCTCGCGATGACGGGAGCGGCCTACGGAGCGGCGCTCGGGGGCAAACGGCCCGTGCTCGAGATCATGTTCGGCGACTTCCTCGCCCTGTCGATGGACGTGCTGATCAACCAGGCGACGAAGTACTGGTTCCTGTCGGGCGGGCGGCAGAGCGTCCCTCTCGTGATCCGCTCGGTGGTCGGCGCGGGAGGGCGCTTCGGAGCGATCCACTCGCAGATGCCCATCTCGTGGCTGATGGGCATCACGGGCTTGAAGATCGTGGCGCCCTCGACTCCGGCCGACGCCCGGTCACTCCTCAAGGCTGCGATCCGCGACGAGAACCCGGTCGTCTTCCTCGAGCACAAGCGGCTCTACTCGCTCAAGGGAGAACTGGACGGCGGCGAGACCTCCCTCGGCCGCGCGCGCGTCGTGCGCGAAGGCAAGGACGTCACGCTCGTGAGCGCGATGAAAGGAGTCCACGACTGCCTCGCCGCAGCCGCTGAGCTCGCCCGGAAGGGCGTCGAGGCGGAGGTGATCGACCTGCGAACGATCCGGCCGGTCGACAGCGAGACGATCCTCGCTTCAGTTGTGAAGACGAACCGGATCGCCGTCGTCGAGGAGGGACCTCTGACGGGCGGCTGGGCGGGAGAGGTGCTCTCGCTCGTGACCGAGTCTGCGCTCGGCGACCTCGACGACGCGTGGCGCATCGCGACGCCGAACACACCGATCCCCTACAGCCCGCCACTCGAAGACGCATTCTTGCCCGGCCCGGAACGAATCGTGCGCGAGGTGCTGGCGCGTTCGTGAGTCGAAGGCAAGGGATGTCTCCCCCGAAGCCGCGACGGGCAGAGGCGCGATCGTCAAGGTCCCCCATCCGAGGCGAGGCTGCCGGCCGAAGGTGAGGAAGCATGATCAGCCGGCGGCTGCGTTCCTGGACGAGCTTCGGGCGCTCGGGACGGCGGTGCGCGCGATCCATGGGAAAGCCGACGAGCCGGGCTCGCGTGCCGCACTGCTCGTAAATCGGGCCCTGGATCGAGGGTCGGAGTCTGATATATCGAGCGAATGGCTGTGCTCCGCTCCAGCGACTATCGGGGCGCACTCGAGACGATCCAGCTCGTGACTCGGGCCGGCGATTCGGCCGAGTTCGCACGGCTCGTCGTCGAGAGGGTGGCCAAGCACGTGCCCTCGGACGTCGTGACGCTGAACGAGGTCGACCCGGTTGCCGGGCGGGTGCGCTATGCGGCTGAGCCCGAGGCGTACGCGATGCCTCCGGACGCCCCGGCGATCCTCGCGAGGCACGCCGACGCGCATCCATTGATCCGATACGTCGCCGAGACCGGTGATGGCTCTGCTCGCCGGATCAGCGACTTCCTCTCGCGAGCCGAGTTTCACGCGTCGTCTCTCTACGAGCTCCTCTATCGCGAGATGGGTGTCGAGTACCAGGTGGCCTTGACGCTCGCCGCACCGTTGCCGATCGTGGTTGCGGTCGCCGCGTCCCGGTCGAAGCGCGACTTCTCCGACCGCGAGCAGGCTCTGCTCGAGCTTCTTCGCCCCCACCTCTCCCATGCCTGGCGCACGGCGTACGAGCAGCAGCGAGTCCGGATGCTTCTGGCTGCCGCCTCCGACGGTCTCGACCGGCGCGGCTCGGGTGTGATCGTGCTCTGGCAGCCACCCCAGGAGCTCGTCCCCGGGACGATTGCGAGCGTCCTCGGGTTCTTCGGCGTTCCGAAGAGAGGCCACGTGCTTCCCCTGGCTGTCGAGGACTGGCTCGCGGCGCAGGCGGAGGCCCCGCCGGGCGACGCGCATCCGACGCTCGCGCGTCCGCTGGTCGGGCGAGTCGGCCTGCGGCGGCTGATCCTTCACTATGTGCCGCCGAGCGCGCATCACCCGGGAGCGATCATGGTCGACGAGGCTCGGGGCTCGATCTCGATCGCGCGCCTCCAGGCTCTGCGACTGAGTCACCGGGAGGCTCAGGTGGCCCGTCTGGCCATCGAAGGCGTCACCAACCCCGAAATCGGCGCGCGGCTGCAGATCGCCTCCGGCACGGTCAAGAAGCACCTCGAGAACATCTATCGGAAGCTCGGGGTCGGGGGACGGCTCGAGCTCGCCGCCCTCGCTTACGAGATGGTCGGAAGCTGAGCGCGCGATCGAGCCCGAGCTAGGCGACGGTGACGGAGGCCGCCGCTTTGAGGCCGGCGTTCGTCGCGTGCAGCGTCGTCGTCTGTGGGGACGCCGTGCTTGTCGCCTTCAGGAGCCCTGTCGTGGTGCAGGACGGCGAACCGGCGTTGAGGCCGTCCATCGTCCAGTCACCGGCCGAGTCCGAGATCACGTGCCCGCTCGCGTCAAGCACGGTCGCTTGCACCTGAACGTTCTTCCCGCCACGGTGAAGCGTGATCTTCGCCGGGCTCAGGGCAAGCCGGGCCGGCTTCGGCACGGCAGCTCCGGGAGCCCACCAGAGCCAGGCCCCGACGTCGATCGGCTCCGGCTTCGCCTGGCGGCCTGTGCCCGAGGCTGTGATCGTCACGAGGTCGGTCGCGGCGCCCTGGGTCTCGGTGTAGACGATCTGGGTGCCGTCGGGTGAAAGGCGCACGCTGCCTGGTCCGGTCGACGGAAGATTTCCGAGTTGGGCCGCCGAGATGGTCGTGGATGTCCCGGATCCGGCGTTGCGAACGACCAAGGTCGTCGCTGGGCAACCCTGCACCGAGCCGCCGAACGTGTAGATGATGCGGCCGCCTGACCAGTCGAGGGCGCCGGCGTCCGCGCAATCGCCGACCACGTCGTCCTGCTCGCCGAGGCCCGTGGGCGAGATGAATCCGAGCACATCCTGAAGGTCGGGCGCGCCGCCGCCGGCCTCCGGCGCGATCCGCTCGCCCCGAAAAGCGATCTGCTTCCCGGTGGGACTCCAGACCAACCCTCGGATGGCGGAGGCCCCGTCGTGCGAGCCGAACTCGCTCTTCGTCACCTGACGGAGGCCGGTTCCGTTGACGTTCACGATGTAGATGTCGATCAGCCCTGTGATCTGCGGGTTCCTGGTGACCCCGGCCCGGTTCGAGATGAACGCGATCCGCGAGCCGTCCGGCGAGATCACCGGGTCGAGATCGTTGGAAAAGACCCCTGCGGCTGAGGTGGGCTTTGTCAGCTCGCGAACGTTGCCTCCGATCGCGTTCATCACATAGATCCGCCAGCCCTGGCCGCCGCGGTTCGAGGCGAACGCCGTCGTTCCGTTGCGGGCGACCGAGGCGTAGTCGGACTTGTACTGCCCGTCCGGGTTGTTCGTGGCCTGGCCGAAGGTGTTCGAAGTCAGGTTGACGAGATTCGAGCCGTCATGGTTGAACTCGATGATCCCGCCGTAGGCGACCCCGGTCGCGGCGAGCAGGCGGCCGGGCGCCGCAGCCGCTCCCGCGCCTGACGAAGCCGGCAGGATCGTCAATGCCGCCAGGATGGTGCCGCAGACCGCGCAGCCCCAGTGCTGGCGCGAGAATCCGCGCCCGCGCCACCGGTTCAACTGAGCCGCCTGCATGGCACGGCACATTAGAAGTGAAGCGGGGGAACCACAATACGCCGACCGGCGTAGGCCCGGCGTGAAAAGAGCGCTGCTCGTTACTCGGACTGAGCGCGCACGTCCAGCCTTCCGGGTGAAAATGACTCGGCGCCTCTGCGGGCGCCATTGCAGTGGGCCTGAGCAAGAGTCAGTTCGGCTGCCGCTGGCTCTAGGACACGCTCTGTGTCTCATCACGGCGCCGGTCGTCCCTCGAGCGGTCCGGAAGGTCAGGCCCGGTGGACGATCTCGCAGTTCTTGTTGATTGTGTCGTGTTTGTCGGCGTAGACGGTGTCTTTGCCGGTGCCGCAGTTGATCGTGTCGTGTTGTCCGTCGTTGGCATGGATCGTGTCGTTGCCGGGGCCGCCGTTGATGGTGTCGTTGCCCGGACCGCCGGTGATCACGTCGTTGCCGGGCCCGCCGATCAGGGTGTCCGTGCCGCCTTTGCCGTTGAGGGTGTCGTTTCCGCCCTCGCCGTTGAGGGTGTCGTTCCTGGCGGTGCCGATCAGGGTGTTCGCTTTCGCGTTCCCGATCCGGGTGACCCCTCTGCTGGCGTTGGTGGTGCGAGTCGGCACGGGCGGTTTGATGACGGTCGGGATGGTCGCGGGCGGCGTGAGCGGCACGGCGGCCGGTGCGTTGACGGTGACCTCGGCGCTGTCTGTGGCGGTGACCACGGGGCCGGGCGCGGTGACGGCGCTCGCGGTGACGGTGTTGGTGAAGCCGGCCCCGACACCACCGACCGAGCAGCTCCAGGAAAGGGTCTCGCCGGGCGCGAAGAAGGCGAGGTCGGCGATGTCGTTCCCGGTGCGGCTGCAGCCGGGCGCGGCGGGGTCGCTGACCGCGGCTGCGCTGACGTAGGCGCCGCCGCTATTGGTGACCGTGACCGTGAACGTCGCGGTGCCGCCGCTCGAGAGCGACTGCGTCTTCGGGCCGACCGTGACCGAAACAGTCGACGATCCCCCGCCGCCTCCTCCGCCACCACCCCCCGAGGAGGGCACGGCAGGTGTGACCGGTGCCGACGCGGCCGACGGGGGCCCAGTCCCGGCGCCGTTGGATGCCGTCACCCTGAACGTGTAGCTCACGCCGTTCGTGAGCCCGCCGACGACAATCGGGCTCCCCGACCCGGCCGCAACCGTGCCGCCGGGCGTCGAGGTCACCGTGTACGAGGTGACCGGACCGACCGGCGCCTTGAAGCTCACTGTGCCCTGGCTGTTCCCCGGCACGGCGGTCACGCCGGTTGGCGCCGCCGGTGCCGGCGCGGTGAAGACAAAGGCGGCTCCTGCCCCGGTGTCGCCGTCGCCCGGTCCGCCGACGACGATGGTGCCGGCATCGGCGGACGCGGCGACCGACGTGCCGAACTGGTTGCCGCCCCTCGGGTCCGCGTCGTCCGCCGCGAAGTCCTCGCCCTGTTGCGTCCACGCCGTGCCCGAGCGTGAGAAGAGCCACGCGACCCCACTGGGCCCGGCGGCCGCGGGTGAGCCGACGATCAGGCTGTTGCCGTCCGACGAGAGGGCGAGCGCGGCGCCGGACAGCGCACCTGTCGCTGCCACCGTGAGCTTGGGGCCTTGCTGCGCCCAGGTCGACCCGGTGCGGGTGAAGACCCACACTGCGCCGTTATTCGCGCTGCTGTCGAAGGGGGCGCCGATCGCGGCGGTGCTCCCGTCTCCCGACAGCGCGAGCGCGAAGCCGAACTCTCCGCCTCCGCCGCTCTCGTCCTCGCCGCCGCCCGTCAGCTTCGAGCCTTGCTGAGCCCAGGTGCTGCCGGAGCGGCTGAAGACCCAGACGGCTCCCTGGTCGTTCGCGCCGTCGTACTGACCGGCGATGAGTGCCGTGTTTCCGTCGGACGACAGCGCGACGGTCGAGCCGAACGAAGGGCTGCCGCCCGTCGAGTCGGCGCCGGTGCCCGTCAGTTTGGCGCCCTGTTGTGTCCAGGCGCTGCCCGACCGGGTGAAGACCCAGGCGGCGCCCTGGTTTTCGGCGCCGTCGAACGCGGCGCTCACGAGCGCCGTGTTCCCGTCGGCCGAAAGGGCGACGCTCGTCCCGAACTCGCCTGCGCCTCCACTACCGCTGTTGTCCGCTCCGGTCTCGATGAGTTGGGTCGCGGGCGACCAGGTCGTGCCCGTGCGGGTGAAGACCCAGGCTCTTCCCGCGTCGCCGTTGTCGCCCGGGCTTCCCATCAACGCCGTGTTGCCGTCGGCCGAGAGCGCGACCGACCATCCGAAGCCGCCGAACGAGGCTTGGCCCGTGAAGGACTCCTGCGGCGACCAGGTTCCGGCCGAACGGACGAACACCCAGGCCGAGCCGGCTTCGGTCGCGTCCGATCCGTCTTTCGGCGCTCCGATGAGCGCGGTGTCGCCGTCTGCCGAGATCGCCGCGCTGAAGCCGAGCCCGACGCCGAACGCGCCCGTGTCGAAGGGAACGAGCTTCGGCCCCTCCTGCGTCCAGCCGTTGTCGCCAAGGTCCATGACCCACGCCGCGCCGGCGAAGTCGTGGTCGAACTGGCCGCCGACGAGGGCGATCGTCCCGTCGGCAGACAAGGAGACGCTCGTTCCGAACGAGCTCCCGAGGCTGCTTCCCGCGAGGTCGTCCCCCCTGAACGCGCTCCCCTGAACCGACCAGGTCGTGCCCGAGCGCGTGAAGAGCCAGGCGGAGCCGGTCTCGGCGCCGGTCGGTGCCTCGTCGTCGGGCCCGCCCACGAGCGCGGCGTTCCCGTTGGACGAGAGCGCGACGCTACCGCCGAACTCGGCGCTCCCGTTGGCGTTGTTCGCGTCCGCTGCCGTCAGCTTGGAACCCTGCTGCGCCCAGGTGCTCCCCGAGCGAGCGAAGATCCACGCCGCGCCGGGACCCCGGCCGGACGGTGCGGAGTGCCCGTCGAGCGGGGCGCCGACAATCGCTGTTTTCCCGTCCGCCGAGAGGGCGACGCCGTAGCCGAGTTGGCCGCCGCCGTTCACGTTGTCCGCGTCGCTCGGGACGAGCGCCTGCTGGAATCCCCACGTTGAGCTCGACCTGGTGAAGACCGTTGCGCTGCCTGCGGCGCCGCCGAGATCGGGCGCTCCGACGAGCGCCGTGTTCCCGTCCGCCGCGAGTGAGACGCTCCACCCGGCGTCGAGACCCGACGCGAGCTTCAGGCCCTGCTGGGCCCAGGCGGAGCCCGACCGTGTGAAGACCCACGCGGCGCCGGACCCGCTCGCGTCGTACGGCCCGCCGACGATCGCCGTGTTGCCGTCGTCCGAAAGGGCCGTGCTCGCGCCGAACCACGCGTTGCCGGATTCGCCGGTCGGCGTCAACTTCGAGCCCTGCTGCGACCACGTTCCGCGGGAATTCGTGAAGACCCACGCCGCGCCCGCGAAGCCGCCGTCGGCCGGGCCGCCTATCAGCGCCGTGCTCCCGTCCCCCGACAGCGCGACGCTGTAGCCGAAGTAGCCGTTCCCGCCCTGGGCATCCTGGTCGCTGGGCGTCAGCTTGGGCCCTTCCTGAACCCAGCCGGCGCTGGAACGGTGGAACGCCCACGCCGCGCCGAGCCCATCGCCGTACCCGCCGACGAGCGCGATGATCCCGTCGGACGAGAGGGACACGCTGAGCCCGAAGAAGGCATGGGCGGCCTGCGTGCCGGCAAGCGGCGTCAGCTTCGCGCCCTGCTGGACGAAGGGGTCGATGCGCACCGGGTACTGCGCGTTAGTGTCGGCGATCCGGAGCAGCAGGCGAGAGCCCTCGAGCCGGAGCGAGCTCTCGAGACGCCGACCTCGCGCGTCCTCGGCTACGAGCTGGCCGTACCGCAGCACCGTGCGACCCGAGCGGTCGACGAACGCGACCGCTCCGCCATGCGCCCTCGCGTGTAACCCTCCCTGGAGCGTCAGCGAGACGACCAGCGGCCCCGCCGCGCCGCTCGGCTTTCGCGCCACGGTGAATCCCTGCTCGAGCCCGAGCGGGCCGTTTCGGTACCACTCGACGACGCCGCCGCCCCGGCGATAGACGACCCGGCTGCCCGAAAGCCGAGGCGTGGGCGAGAGAGGCCGCGCGGCCGACCCAGAGCGACCGACCCCCGCGAGCCCGAAGCTGACGGCTCCACCCGGCGCCGAGACGGTCGTCCCCGTGCGGTCGAACCGGATGCGCAAATCTCCGCTCCGGGTGACGAGCGCACCGTGCTCGTGCCTCATCGCGTAGCCCGGGAGCGATGGGCCGGCCGCCGACGAGAATGCCTGTTGCAGCGACAGCGGCGCCGAACCGAGCTTCAGCGACCGGGCCGTCGGGGTGGGTCCTCCGGTCGGCGGACCAGGGGCGACCGATCCGGACGGGGCAACCGCCAGCAGAGCCAGCAGCACGCCGGCCGAGAGCCCTCTCCATCTCCACCCAACCACGCTGGCCGCACTCTAGGATGGAAATGCAAAAAAGGCAACACCGGTGTCAGGCATCGCCGCGCCCGAGGATGCGTATTCCATCGAAAAGCCGGCGCGACTGCGGCGCGACAACTGATGCTCTGTCGAATCGCCCTCAGTGTTCAACGCCATCCGGGCTTGCAAGGCAGTCGCAGGCGAATCCCGGGACTCGAGAAGGGTCATCGAGTCGTACCGCACGAATCTGTGCCGTAGTACTGATCTTCAGAGTGCACCCAGCCTCACATAACCCGAACCACGCAGCGCGAGTGAGCGGCATGCGCATCAGCTTTCCACGGGATATGCTGGCATACATGAAGCGGACGACCATCAAGCTGCCCGAGGAGATCGATGTTCGCCTCCGGCTGGAGGCGAAACGGCGGGGGATGACGATCTCTGAGTTGACGCGCCAGGCGATCGAGACACACCTGGGCGACCGCGGTGAGCGGCGACGACTGCTGGCGGCAGCAGCCGGTAGGAGCGGCAGGGATGACGTTTCACAGCGGATCGAGGAGATTCTCCACGAGGAGTGGAGCCGGTAACCGCTCTCCTCGACGCGGGCCCTCTCTACGCGTACATCGACGGGGATGACGCTCACCACCGCACGTGTCTTGCCCTGTTGGAGCGGCATCCCGGGCCACTGGCCGTGCCGGTCCTGGTTATTGCCGAAGTCACCTACCTGGTGGGGACGCGACTCGGCCCTGAGGCGGAGGTGCGTTTCCTCGGCGACCTGGCCAACCGGGCGTTCGTGACGGTTCCCGTTGAAGAGAACGACTGGCTCCGGATCGCAGAGCTCGTCGCGCGCTATCGAGACCTACCCCTCGGAACGGTCGATGCTTCCGTCGTCGCCGCCGCCGAGCGGCTCGGAGTCACAACAATCGCAACGCTCGATCGTCGCCACTTCGGTGTCGTCCGCCCTGCACACACCGCCGCTTTCGAGCTCATCCCCTGAGAGACCATGCAGGCCACGGCGCGCGAGCGTCGCCTGACTCGACAGCCGCCGGCCGGACGAACGCTTCCTGTTCGGTTCGACCATCGTGAAACCGCGCGAGACCTTCCCCCCGCTTTGCAGCACACACCACCTTCTTTAGGAGTGCCCCCGACAAGAATCGAACTTGTGCACGCGGTTTAGGAAACCGCTGCTCTATCCACTGAGCTACGGGGGCTTGGTGCCGAGGCGAACTTATACTCCCTCAAGCATCAGTCGACCGGCCCGGCAGG
>DASZLW010000335.1:0-8053 GCA_035552175.1 Gaiellaceae bacterium
ACGACCGCAGCGTGCACGGGAAGGCGATCGTCGCCGACGCGATCTTCCGCGACCGCTGGGCCGCGGTGGCGCAGATCATCATCGCCGGCTGCGGGATCGTCGCGGTCCTGATCGCGTACGGCGAGCGGATGCGCGAGGAGAACATCGCCGAGTACTACGCGCTCCTCGCGGCGGCAGGCGCGGGAATGGCGTTCTTCGTGCAGGCCTCGAACCTGATGACCCTGTTCATCGGCCTCGAGTGGTTCTCGATCGCCCTCTACGTGCTCTGCGCGATCGACATCGATCTCGTCGGGTCGCTCGAGGCCGGGCTCAAGTACCTCGTGATCGGCGCGGTCGGGTCGGCGACGCTCCTCTTCGGGTCGGCGCTCGTCTACGGCGCAACAGGGCAGCTGTCGTTCGACAGGATCGCCGCGGCGAGCCACCGGCACGACTCGCTGCTCGTGCTGGGCCTCGCGATGATCATCGCCGGCCTCGCCTTCAAGGCTTCGGCCGCACCGTTCCACATGTGGACGCCCGACGCCTACCAGGGCGCGCCGACTCCCGTGACCGCCTTCATGTCGTCGGCGACCAAGGTCACCGCGCTCGTCGTCACGCTCCGGCTCCTCGAGACCGCCTTTCCGGACGAGAGGCGCCTGTGGGGCTGGGCGATCGCCGGGATCGTCTGCGTGTCGCTCGCCGTCGGCAACATCGCGGCGCTCGCGCAGCGGAACGTCAAGCGCCTGCTCGCATACTCGTCGGTGTCGCACGCGGGCTTCATGTTGATCCCGATCGCGGCGGCGAACGCGGTCGGCGGGCGGGCGCTCGTCTACTACCTGATCCCCTACTGTGCGATGTCCCTCGGCGCGTTCGCGGTCGTCGCGGCGCGGGAGCGCGAGCTCGGGGCGCCGGTCACTCTCGACAATCTCGCCGGATTCGGCTGGGAACGGCCGGTTCTCGGCGTCTCGATGTGGGTGTTCATGCTCGGCTTCCTCGGCTTCCCGCTCACCGGCGGCTTCTGGGGGAAGATCTATGCGTTCGCCGCCGCCTACGATCGCGGCTGGTGGTGGCTGATCGTCGTCGGCGTCGTCGGGACCATGGTCTCCGCCGCCTACTATCTCGCCGTCGTGCGCTCGATGTTCCTGCGCGACAGCGCCGAGCTGCAGCTCGCGCCGGCCGGCGGCTCGCCTCCGCGCGAGCTCACGCTCCACGCGGCGGTGCTCGTCTGCGTCGCCGTCACGGTCGGCTCGTTCTTCGCCGTGCAGCCCCTGATCGACGTCGCCCGGCACGCGACGTACGCGTTGCCCTTCTGACTCGAGCTGCGGCGTGTCACCGCTCCGACGAGTCACGGCTCCGAGCTGTCACAATGGAGCGATGCGCACTCCTGGTGCGATCCTCGTGGGAGCCGGGCTGGCGCTGGCGCTCGCCGCGGGGGCGCAGGCGAACAAGACGAAGATCGACAAGGCCGACCAGGCGGCCTCGGTGAGCGCACTCGTCAAGGTGGGCGATCTTCCGAAGCCGTTCACGTGGACGGGCGGCAAGGTCGTGACGGGTGGCGGCGGCAGCGGGTTCAGCTGCAAGAACTTCAAGCCGAAGTCGTCCGATCTCGTGACGACGGGCGCTGCGGGGACGACGTTCACCGCCCAGGGCGTCCAGCTCAGCGAGAACGCCGAGCGGCTCAAGACGGCGACGATGGTGACGAACGACGTGAAGCGCACCTTCGTCGGTGCGCTCGTCCCGTGCCTCGCGCAGACGCTCGCGGCCGGCGCGCCCGGCATGACCGTGCAGAAAGCGGCGCCGGTGACGTTCCCGCGCGACGCGAAGTACACGGCCGCGATCCGGATCCTGTTCACGATCAAGCCCAAGGGCAAGACGGCCGAGCATGGAGCGTTCGACTACATCGCGCTCGGCGCCGGACGCACCGAGATCTCGATCACGTTCACCGCCATCTTCGGCTCGCTCAAGCAGCAGACGGGCGCGCTGAACGGGATGGCGGCGATCGACGAGAACATGGCGAAGTTGATCGCGAAGCGTTCGCTCACGGCCGCCAAGGCCGGCTGAGCGAACTCCGGCGACTCAGGGCTTCGCGGGCGAGAGGCTGCCGAGGCGGCGTAGCCGTGGCGCGGCGGCAATTCCGAGCTTCAACGCGAGCAGCGCGAGCGCTCCCACGAGCGAGGAGAACGCGAACGGCGGCGTCCCGTGGTCGGCGCCGCTCCTGATCGCGCACGACAGCACGAGCAGGCAGACGATCCCTCCGGAGCAGAGCGCCTGGAGGCCCGCTTCCGGATCGCGCGACTCGATGAAGTCGCCGAAGGTCACGAGGCCGGCGACAGCGGCAAAGGGCAGTGCCGCGAGGAGAGCGTCCCGGGCGGCGCCGTGGGCACCCTGCGAGTCCGCGATCACGGCCGCGACGACCAGAAGCACCGGAACCGATCGACGTCCCACAGCGAACAGCTTCGCCTCCGGGCCGGACGGTCCTCCTCGGTACGATCGAGATTCGACGACGCAAAGGAGGAGGGATGGCAAAACTGACCTGGCTCGGACACGCGGCGTTCCTGCTCGAGAGCGACGACGGCGCACGCATCTACGTCGATCCGTGGCTGACCGAGAATCCGAAGACGCCGGCGCAGCTCGCGAAGCCCGACCGTGTCGACGTCATCGCCGTCACGCACGGGCACAGCGATCACACGGGTGACACGGTCGAGCTCTCGAAATCGTTTCCCGACGCCCAGGTGATCGCGCAGGTCGAGCTGAAGGGTTGGCTCGGCAAGGAGGGTGCCAACGTCGGCGAGCTGCCCGGGCTGAACAAGGGCGGGTCGCAGGAGGTCGACGGGGTCCGGTTCACGCTCGTCAACGCATTTCACTCCTCGAGCGCCCCAGACGGCAGCTACCTCGGCGAGGCCTGCGGATTCGTCGTCCGGCTCGAGAGCGGCAAGACCGTCTACTTCGCCGGCGACACGTGCGTGTTCGGCGACATGGCGCTGATCGCAAAGCTCTACGCGCCCGACTACGCCGTCCTGCCGATCGGCGACCACTTCACCATGGGTCCCGATGAAGCCGCGCTCGCGCTCGAGTTGCTCGGCAACCCCACCTGCATCCCGTGCCACTACGGAACGTTCGGGCTGCTCAGCGGCACCCCCGCGGAGCTCCAGGCGAAGACGCCGGCCACCGTCCGCGCCCTCGAGCCCGGAGGATCGCTCGAGCTCTAGATGACGTACTCGATCGCCGCCTGCGACCTCGACGCCGGCCAGTGGGGCGTCGCGACCGAGTCGAAGTTCCTGGCCGTCGGCTCGATCGTCCCCTGGGCGCGACCCCGGATCGGCGCGATCGCCACCCAGGCCTACGCGAACCCGCGATACGGGCCCGGGGGGCTCGACCTGCTGGCGAGCGGGATGTCGGCGGCCGAGACGGTCGAGCGGCTGACCGGTGCGGACGACGGAAGCGCGCACCGTCAGCTGGGGATCGTCGATCGCGAGGGTGGCAGCGCGACGTTCACCGGCGAGTCGTGCATGGCCTGGGCGGGCGGAGTCGCCAGCCCGTGCTTCGCCGCGCAGGGAAACATCCTCGTGTCCGGAGCCACCGTGTCCGCGATCGCGGAGAGCTTCGAGTCCTCGGTCGGGAAACCGCTCGCCGAGCGGCTGATCGCGTGCCTTGCAGCAGGGCAGGCGGCGGGCGGGGACAAGCGTGGCCAGCAGTCGGCGGCGCTCCTCGTCGTCGAGGTGGACGGAGGCTATGCGGGACTGAGCGACGTCCTCGTCGATCTGCGCGCCGACGATCACCCGGCGCCGGTCGAGGAGCTTGCGCGGCTGTACCGAATCCACCAGGCTCTCTTCGGGAAGACGCCGTACAGGGATTGGGTCGAGGTCGATCGGACGCTCGAGTCGGAGCTGCGTGAGCGCCTCGAGGCGCTGGGGTTCGGCGGCGAGCTCGAAGCCGCGTTACGCGACTGGGCCGGGCGGGAGAACCTCGAGGAGCGCCTTGCGGGGATCGAGCGGATCGACCCGGTCGTGCTCGGGGAGCTCCGCGCCCGATGACAGCCGGCTGGGAGGCTGTCTCGTTGGCCGGGCTCGACTCGATCCCGGTGATGGACGACATCGTGTGGCACCCGATCCGCAAGCGGCTCGGCGTCGAGGCGTTCGGGATCAACGCCTACACCAGCCGGAGGGTCGGGGGCCACGTGATCGAGGAGCACGACGAGCTCGGCAACGGAGGCGGTGGGCAAGAGGAGATCTACGTCGTCGTCAGCGGCCACGCAGAGTTCACCGTGGGCGAGGAGACGCGAGACGCACCCGCCGGGACGATCGTGTTCATCTCGGATCCCGCGCTCCGCCGGGGGGCCGTGTCGAAGGCCGAGGGGACACTCGTCCTCGCGATCGGCGGCGAGCGGGGAGCCGCATACGAGCCGGCGGCGTGGGAGATCTACTTCTCGGCGATGCCGCACTTCCGTGCGGAGCGGTGGCCGGAGGCGATCGCGATGATCGAGGCGGGACTCGCCGACCGCCCGGGCCACCCCGCGATCCTCTACAACCTGGCCTGCGCCGAGTCGCGCGGCGGCCGGCCACTCGACGCGCTCACGCATCTTCGGGAGGCGATCCGCGGCGACCCGAAGTACCTCGCTGCGGCGCGTAACGATCCGGACTTCGATCCCATCCGGCGCGAGCCGGGCTTTCCCGCGTGAGGGCGACGTCCGGCCGGTCTCAGGCGAGAGGCTTGTAGAAGTACGTCGTCGAGCAGTACCGGCCGTCGGGGAAGAGCGCGAAGTCGGGAATCTCGCCGACCCGCGTCCAACCGAGCCGTGCGTAGAGCCGCGCCGCATCGCCGTCCGAGACGGCGTCGAGGACGAGGAGCGTCTTGCCCTCCGCCCGCGCCTCGTCCTCGGCGCGCTCCATCAGGGCCGCGGCGACTCCTCGCCTGCGGGCGGAGCGGTGCACGAGCACCTTCGCGATCTCGGCCCGATGGACGCCGTTCGGGAGGGCCGACAGGATCACCTGCGTCGTGCCGACGAGCTCGGGGCCGTCGAATGCGGCCAGTAGCACCCGGTCTCCGGAGTCGACGGCCCCGGCGATCGAGCGGAAGAATTCCTCTGCCTCCTCGACGGTGAGCGAGTCCATGAACCCGATCGAGGCGCCGCCGTCGACGCAGTCGAGCAGCACCGCCGCGAGCGCCGGCACGTGCCCGCGGGCCTCGTCGGCTCCGAGTCGCCTGATCTCCATCAGCGATCTCCGGGCAGCCGTGCGCCGGCGGCCAGCTCGCGGAAGGCGGGGACCGGATCAGCCGCAGGACGGGCGACGACGAGGACGGCGCCGAACCCGTCGTCCGGCGTGAGCGCGTCGACGAAGAGCTGCAGCCCTGCGGCCAGTGCGAAGGCCTTGTGCGCCTGCGGGGCGCCGAAGGGCTCGAGGTCGGCCTCCGTCGCGCGGCCGGCGAGGACGTCGCCGTAGGTCAGGTTCCCCATCGATACATCGGTGACGAGCGGGCGCCCGTCCGACGACGGGATCGCGATCGAGAGAGGGTTCGTGCCGGTGAGCTTGGGGCCACCGGCGGGATGGCCGAGCCGGCGCGGGGATGTCGCGGTCAGCGCGGCCACGAGTCCGCCCTCGGCGAGGCGTCGCGTCCAGTGTCCGAGCATCCCGGTCGGGAACGTGCGGCCGGCGACGACGACCCGGGCGTTCGCGGGCGGCTCGGCGAGTTGCGCCTCGACGATCTGGTCGAGCACCAGGTACCCGAGCGCTCCGTTCCCGTCCCAGCGCTCGTAGCCGGGCTCGGAGATCGCGCGGAGCGGGCGGGCCGCCGTCTCTAGCTCGCCCATCTCTAGCTCGCCCGTCTCTAGCCCGCCCCTGTCGAGCTCCTTCCAGCCCTCGAGCCACTCGACCCGGCGCAGACCGTGCCCGGTGCGGCCCGTTCGCTCGGCCTCGAGGAAGTGGGCGGCGAGCACGGAGGCGTCTGCAGGGGAGAACCCGAGCGACTCGAGCCTTCGGTGCGTCTCGGCTGCCTCGTCCACGCGCCGAATCTAGCGGCGGGCGCAAACGGTAGCTTGTGGTGCACGTCACAAAGTCGGTGCCACGGGCGGGGGCTCGAACCGCCGGTCACTTTGCAACGTGCAACACAAGCGGCTTGTTCGAAGAGCGTCGCGGCTTGCGGTGGCCGGAGGAGCGCGGATGGACTTTGCAACTTGCAACACAAGCGGCCTGAGGTCGCGGCCTTCCCTGTGGCTCGTGCGCCGAGGGCCGCGCGCCGGGCTCGCCGGCTCGCGGGCTCAGGAAACGAGCGGGAGCATGCGGGTGAAGCCGGCGCCGCTGGCTCCGTCGATCCGCTTTGCCAGCTCGGCGATGGCGGACGCCGGCTCGCAACCCGGATCCGAGGCGACGAGTGGCATTCCCTCGTCGGATGCGGCTCGCAAGCGGGCGTCGAGCGGGATGCTCGCGAGGAGCTTGACGCCGAGCTCGGTCGCAAGCCGCTGCCCGCCGCCCGTGCCGAAGATCTCCGACGTCATGTTCTCGACCACACCGAGCAGCTGCATCCCGGTCTGGCGCGCCATCGTCGCCGCACGACTCGCGACCTCCTGGGCGAGCGCCTGCGGCGTCGTGACCACGATCGCCTCGGCGCGCGGAAGCATCTGGCCGAGCGAGATCGAGACGTCGCCCGTTCCCGGCGGCATGTCGACGACGAGCATGTCGAGCTCGCCCCAGTGCACGTCCTGCAGGAACTGCTCGAGGGCGCGATGGAGCATCGGCCCGCGCCACATCAGCGGCTTGTTGTCGTCGACGAAGAACCCGATCGACATCAGCTTCAGGTCGTGCTTGACGGGCGGGATCATCAGCTTGTCGACGAGCACCGGCTTCTGGTGGATCCCGAGCATGTGCGGGATCGAGTGGCCGTAGATGTCGGCATCGAGGATCCCGACGCGCTTCCCCTGCGCCGCGAACGCGGCGGCGAGGTTGACGGTGATCGACGACTTGCCGACGCCCCCCTTCCCGGAGGCGACCGCGATCACGCGGGTCGTCGGGTCGAGCTGGATCGACTTGTCGGAGGCAGGACGGCCGCCGCGGAGCTTGGTCGTCAACGCGGTGCGCTCGTCGGGGCTCATCACGTCGAAGTCGAGCTTCACGGACGAGACTCCCTCCACTGCTCCGACCTCCCGCGCGACCTGATCCTGGAACGAGTTGCGGAGCGGGCAGCCCGCGACCGTCAGGGCGATCGTGACGGCAACGTCGCCGCCGTCGATCGCGATCTCCCGGACCATGTCGAGCTCCGTGACCGGCTTGCGGAGCTCGGGGTCGATGACGTTCGCCAGGGCGGCGAGGACGGCCTCACGTGAGGGAACCATTGTCCTAGGAGCGTACAGCGGCGGCGATCTGCGACGCCAGCTCGAACGTCCCCGCCGCGCAGATCCGGGAGCGCGCCTCGAGGTCGAGCGGGATCGTGCCGAGCTCGGGCCCGTCGATCGCGACGATCGAGAAACCGCGCTCGCGGACGAGCAGCTGAGCGGCCGCGAAATCGACCGGGCGCGACGGCTTCAGGCACACGGCGCCGTCGGTGCGGCCCGCCGCAACGTGGCAGAAGGTGATCGCCTGCGCCCCCATGATGCGGATGCGATCGGTGATCGGCGCGAGGGTCGCGAGCTTCTCGTGGACGACCGTCGCACGCGTCGCCTCGATCGAGAGGAACTCGATCGTGTCCTTCGGGCGGCCGGTCAGCGGCTCGCCGTTCAGGAACGCCCCGCCGCCGCGGGTCGCCGTCCACTCCTCGTTCGCGCCGAAGTCGTAGACGAAGCCGAAGACGACGTCGTCCATCGTCCGGCCCTCGGCGACCGCGACGCTGAGCGCGAAGTACGGAATCGCCCGCTCGGCGTTCTGCGACCCGTCGATCGGATCGACGACGACGGTGATCTCCCCGTCGCCCCTGATCCCGACCTCCTCCGACACGATCCGGATGTCTTGCCGGTCGAAGTACGGGAGCACGGCGCTCTCGACCGCCTCGTCGATCGC
Organism: Gaiellaceae bacterium; assembly: GCA_035552175.1. Classification (GTDB taxonomy): domain Bacteria; phylum Actinomycetota; class Thermoleophilia; order Gaiellales; family Gaiellaceae; genus PALSA-600. The sequence continues at coordinate 7,965 of DASZLW010000335.1, forward strand.
CGCCGTGATGTCGCCGCCCTGGCCGCGGCGGATCGGGCGTTCGCGCTCCTCGCGCGTCGGCATCGCTGCGAGCGCGCCCTTCGCGTCCG
>DASZLW010000336.1:0-9275 GCA_035552175.1 Gaiellaceae bacterium
TGATCGGAACCCTCGACAGCGAGCGGACGCAGGTGGTGATGGAGACCCTCCTCCAGGGAATCGTCGACACGAATTCGACCATCGCGATCATCGACATCACCGGCGTCCCGACCGTGGACACCCTCGTCGCGCAGCACCTCCTGAAGACCGTCGCCGCGGCGCGGCTGATGGGGGCCGACTGCATCATCAGCGGGATCAGGCCTCAGATCGCGCAGACGATCGTCCACCTCGGCCTCACGCTCTCGGAGGTGACCACGAAGGCGACGATGGCCGATGCGATCAGCCTCGCGCTCGAACGCGCGCAGCTCGAGATCGTCCGGATCGGGAGCGCATGAACGCCGAGGAGCACATCCCCATCCTCAAGATGGGGAACTTCCTGCTGCTCACGATCCAGGTCGACATGCACGACCGGCTCGCGCTCCGGCTCCAGGACGACCTGACCGAGCGGATCGTGAAGGAGCATGCGCGCGGCGTGCTGATCGACATCTCGGCGCTCGAGCTCGTCGACTCGTTCATCGGGAGGATGCTCGCGAACATCGCGGGAATGGCCCGTGTGCTCGACGCGGACACGGTCGTCGTCGGAATGCGCCCGGCGGTCGCGATCACGCTCGTCGAGCTCGGCCTGTCGCTTCCGGACGTGCGAACCGCATTGAACGTGGAGCTCGGGATGGAGCTTCTCGGGGCACCCTCGGCCTCGGGCACCGCGCGAGGACATGGCAACAGCCCGTTCTGAGGAGCTCGCCATCAGCTCGTCCGAGGACGTCGTGCACGTGCGCCGGGCCGTGCGCGAGGCGGCCGTCGGGCTCGGCTTCTCGATCGTCGAGCAGACGAAGATCGTCACGGCCGCGAGCGAGCTCGCCCGGAACACCTACGACTACGGGGGCGGCGGACGGTTCCGGCTCGACGTCCTGAACAACGGGACCAAGCGCGGCCTCAGGCTCGTCTTCGAGGACGAAGGGCCCGGGATCCCGGACATCGAGCGCGCGCTCCAGGACGGCTACACGACGGGAAACGGCCTCGGTATGGGCCTGAGCGGCGCGCGACGGCTCGTCAGCGACTTCTCGATCGAGTCCCAGCCCGGCAAGGGCACCCGCGTCACCGCGACCCGATGGGTATGAGCACCGGCAGCGTCATCCGCGTGACCGAGAGCAGCCAGCGCGGCGAGGCGCGCCGGCTCGCGGTCGACGCGGCCGAGAGGCTCGGCTTCGGCGCCGAGCGCGCCGGACGGATCGGCATCGTCGTGACGGAGCTCGCCGGGAACCTCCTGAAGCATGTGCCGAACGGCGGCAGCCTCTTCTTCGGCTCCGTCCTGCGAGGCGACCGTGCCGCAATCGATGTCGTTGCCGTCGACGCCGGCCCCGGCCTCGCCGACGAGCGGCTCGCCTTCGAGGACGGCTACTCGACCGCGGGAAGCTCGGGGATCGGGCTCGGAGCGGTCGCACGCATGTCCGACTCCTTCGACGTCTACTCGGCTCCCGGCAAGGGCACCGTGATCGCCGCCCGGATCTGGCGGGACGCATCCGCCGGGACCGGGAGCGGCAACGAGGACGTTGCTGCCGGAGGCGTCTGCGGGATGCTCGAAGGGGAGTCCGTGTCGGGTGACGACTTCGCCGTGATCGACGTCGACGGTCACACGAGACTGGTCGTGGCCGACGGCCTCGGGCACGGACCCGGAGCTCAGGAGGCAGCGGCCGAGGCAATCGACGTCTTCCAGGACTGTCCCCGCGACCCGATCGCCGAGGTGCTCGACTCGATGCATCGGAGGCTCCGCCCCACTCGCGGTGCGGCTGTCGCGATCGCGGACATCGATCCGATCGGCCGCGTGCTCACGTACGCCGGTCTCGGCAACATCGCCGGCAACATCGTCACCGCGGACGGCACCAAGAATCTCGTCTCACACAACGGAACCCTCGGCCATACCGTGCGCCGGATACAGGAGTTCGCCTACGAGCTGCCGCCCGACGCGCTGGTCGTGATGCACTCCGACGGGATCACGGGCCGCTGGAACCTCGCAACCTACGCCGGGCTTTCCCGCCGCGCCCCGATCGTCGCAGCCGCCGTGCTCTACCGGGACTTCCGGCGTGGACGGGACGACGCGACCGCCCTCGTGGCGAAGGTGACATGAGCAACGAGCACATCCTCACGACGGTCGTCCTGGCGCGGGAGCAGGATGTCGTCTTCGCCCGGCAGCGCGCCCGGCAGCTCGCGCAGCTTCTCGGCCTCGACGGGCAGGACCAGGTGCGCGTCGCGACAGCCGTGTCCGAGCTCGCACGGAACGCCCTCGAGTATGCGGGCGGCGGCAAGGTCGTGTACGCGGTCGCGCGCGACTCGAGCGGCCTCGTCGTGCGCGTCAGCGACGAGGGGCCGGGGATCGCCGAGCACGAGAAGGTGCTCGCCGGTCGATTCACGTCGCGAACGGGTATGGGAGTAGGCATCGTGGGTGCGCGCCGTCTGATGGACTCGTTCGACCTCCGGACCTCGCCGGGCGACGGCACGACCGTGACGATCACGAAGCACCTGCCGCGCGGGACGCTCCTGACGAACAAGGCGCGGGCCGAGATCGTCTCGAACCTCGCGCGCGAGGACGTCGCGGGGCCGTTCGGCGAGCTGCAGATCCAGAACCAGGAGCTCATGCAGGCCCTGGCCGAGCTGCAGGTCCGCCGCGACGAGCTCGCCGACATGAATCGCGAGCTCGACGAGACGAACCGCGGGGTCGTCGCGCTGTACGCCGAGCTCGACGAGCGGGCGGAGGAGCTGCGCCGGACGAGCGACACGAAGACGCGGTTCCTTTCGAGCCTGAGCCACGAGCTCAGGACCCCGCTCACGTCGATGCTCGCGCTCTGCGAGCTCCTCCTGAACCGGGTCGACGGACCCCTCACCGACGAGCAGGAGCACCAGGTTCGCTTCGTCCACTCGGGCGCCGAGAGCCTGCTCGTCCTCGTCAACGACCTCCTCGATCTCGCGCGGGTCGCGGCGGGGAAGACTGCGGTGAAACCCACCGAGTTCGAGGTCGACGGATTCTTCGGTGCGCTGCGCGGGATGTTCCGGCCGCTCCATCAGAACGAGAGCGTCGCCCTCGTCTTCGAACCCGCCGCCGGCGTCCCGGTGCTGAACACGGACGAGGCGAAGCTGGCACAGATCCTCCGAAACCTGATCTCGAACGCGCTCAAGTTCACGGAGACCGGCGAGGTGCGCGTCTCGTGCCGGGTCGGAGGCGAAGACTCGGTGATGTTCACGGTGGCGGACACCGGGATCGGGATCTCTCCGGACGACCGGCTGCAGATCTTCGACGAGTTCGTGCAGATCGAGAGCGCGCTCCAGGCGGGTGTGCGCGGCACCGGGCTCGGGCTGGCCGTCTGCCGGCGGCTTGCCGCGCTGCTCGGCGGGAGGCTCGACGTCGAGAGCGAGTCCGGAGTCGGCTCGACGTTCACCGTCGAGATCCCCGTCGTCTACTCCCCGTCCGACGAGGCCGAGGAGATCGACCACACGGCGGATCTCGCACCCCACGCCGCGAACATGAAGTCGGCGCTCGTGATCGACGACGACGAGGCCGCGCGCTACCTCGCCGGTCGCACGCTCAGGTCGCTCGGATTCGACGTGTCGGAGGCAGCGGACGGCGTGCGTGGGCTCGACGTCGCGCGCGAGCGCCGGCCGAACCTGATCGTCCTCGACCTGAAGATGCCCGAGCTCGACGGGTTCGTCGTCCTGCAGGAGCTGAAGCTGGACTTCCGGACGGCGGAGATTCCGGTCGTGATCCAGACCGCGAAGCCTGTGACAGCACGCGAGCGGAGCCTCCTGAGCGAGGCCGCCGCGATCCTCGACAAGCGAGAGGCCGGCCGCGGCTCGCTCGCCCGCATCGTCGAAGGCCTGGTGGGCGGCGGATGAACCTCCGGCTGCATCGTCGTGCGCTCGGCGCGCTGGCGCCGGTCGTGACGTGCGGTGCAGCCACAGGCATCGGGCTCGCCGCCTCGCTTCAGGGACGGCCGGGCACCGGCGCGCTCTTCCTGGCCGCCGTATGCCTGTCGTTCGCCCTGGGGGGAATCGGCGCTGGTGTCGCAGCGGCGGTTCTGTCGTACGTCACTGCCTCGTGGCTGTTCATCGAGCCGACGCACTCGCTGAAGCTGAACGAGGAGATCATCGTCTTCATCGGCGCGATCGTCGTCGCGTCCGTCCCGATCGTCTGGCTCCTCGATCGAAACCGGCTCACGGTCGCCCGCCTGGCAGGAACGATCGCGGAGGAGCAGCGCCTGCGCGAGGAGCTTTCGGCCGGGGAGGCGGTTCGCGCACAGGAGGAGAGACGTGAGCGGTTCCTCGCCGGGGCGACCGAGGCACTCACCTCCACCCTCGACTACGAAGCGACCGTGGTCCGGCTCGCAGAGCTCGTCGTGCCGGCCGGTGCCGACTGGTGCGCCGTCGACCTCGTCGAAGGCGAGCTCGGTACCGGCGAGCCCGCGACCCATGTCGAGCGTGGCCGGATCGATCCGCGCACCGCCGTCGCGCTGCGGCAGGCGGCTCGGGCGGATGGGACGAGCGCGAAGCTCGTCGAACGGCTCCCCGGCGGCGCGCCCGGCTCCGCGATCGTCGTACCGCTCGCCTCGCACGGGCCGTCGCTCGGAACGATGATGCTCGTCCGGACGAGCGGACGTCCGTATGGCGAGGGCGATCTGGCCGTGGCCGAACGCCTCGCGCGACGCGCCGGAATCGCGTTCGAGAACGCGCGCCTGCACCTTGCCACCCGAGCGGCGCGCGCAAATGCGGAGGCCGCTGCGACCCGGGCGCGACGGCTGCAGGGCGTGATCGACGCCACGTTCTCGAGCGTCTCGCTCGACGAGTTCCTCCGGCAGCTCCTCGATCGCCTGCGGGAGGCGCTCGGCGCCGAAACGGCGACACTCCTGACGGTCGACGAGGCGGGCGAGGCCCTGGTCGTGCGCCAGTCCGTGGGGTGGCCCGGTGCGCAGGGCCTGACGGTTCCATTCGGCTCGGGATTCGCAGGTCGGATCGCCGAGACCCGGATGCACGACGCCGTCCGGGACGTTGCGGACGTCGGGCTCGCAGGCGCGGGCGATCTCCCCCCGGGTGTCGTCTCGATTGCCGGCGCGCCACTCCTTGTCGAGGGCGCGCTCGTCGGCGTGCTGCAGGTTGGATCGCGAACGCCTCGCGGGTTCGACGAGGAGGACGTGATGCTGCTGCGCCTCGTCGCGGCGCGTGCGGCAATCTCGGTCGAGCGCGGGCAGGCACACGAGCACGAGCAAGCGGTGGCCGAGGCGCTGCAGCGGAGCCTGCTGCCGGGACGCCTCCCGACAATCGACGGGATCGAGACGGCGGCGCGGTACGTCCCCGGTACGGTCGGGCTCGAGATCGGAGGCGACTGGTACGACGTGTTCGAGCTCGAGGACGGCTCCGTCGGGATCACCGTCGGAGACGTCATGGGCCGCGGGATCCAGGCTGCGGCGTCGATGGGCCACCTTCGGCACGTCGTCCGGGCGTACGCGCTCGAGTGCCTCGGACCTGCCGAGACGCTCGCCCGTCTCGACCGGATCGCCTCGGAGAGCGAGATCTTCGCGACGGTGGTGTACGCGATCCTCTCCCCCGACCGGATGACCATGCGGCTCGCGAACGCCGGTCATCCGCCGCCGCTCGTTCGCACGCCGCACGGCTCGGTGCGCCGCCTGGACGACGGCCGCTCGCTTCCGATCGGCTCCGGGGCGGGAGTGATGTTCGCCGAGGCGACGATCGACGTCGAGCCCGACTCCTCGCTGATCTTCTATACCGACGGGCTCGTCGAGCGACGCGAGGAGTCGATCGACACCGGGATCGATCGGCTCGCGGCGCTGATCGGCGGCGGGAGATCCTCGGCGCACCACCTCGTCGACGGGATCATCGAGGAGCTCGCCGACGGGGCACAACCCGACGACCGGGCGATCCTCGCCGTCCGGCTGCAGAATGCGCCGGCGGAGCGGATGTCGATCGAGTTCCCGCCGGACGCCGCGGCGCTCGCGGCAGCGCGAGAAGGCCTGCGCGACTGGCTGCGGAGCCACGGGGCCCATGCCGACGAGATCTTCGACATCGTGTTCGCCGTGAACGAAGCCTGCTCGAACGCGATCGAGCATCCGCTCGACGTGCAGGACACGAAGATCGCGCTCGAGGCGGAGATCGTGAACGGCCGCGTGGCGGTCGTGGTGAACGACGGCGGCCGTTGGCGCGTCGACAGCACCTCGCGCGAACGCGGGCGCGGACTCGGCTTCATGAACAAGCTGATGGAGAACGTCGAGATCGTCCGCTCGAGCGACGGCACGAGCGTCAGGCTCGAGCGAGCGCTCGCCGGCGCCGCGACGTGGTCGCTCTCGAGGTAGCGCGGCTCGCCATCATTCCGGACGGTGCGCCGTACGCAGGCGCTTCAGGAATCGTCGCTCGCGGAACGAGCCGCTACTCTTGATCTCCGCTGGAGAGGTGGCAGAGCGGTCGAATGCGGCGGTCTCGAAAACCGTTTCGGGTCGCAAGGTCCGACGAGGGTTCAAATCCCTCCCTCTCCGTTCGACCGAGCCGAATCCCGCGTTCTGGAGCGGGATCTCGGCGACCTCTGACCTTTTGGCCGCCGGACGTCACCCGAACGCTCGCTCGGGGGATCGAGCATCGCTGCGGCGGAGCCGAGATTGATCGCATGCGCCGCCTGATTGCAAGCTGTCTCGCTGTCGGCGCGACATTCGTCGTGACGATCGGCTGTGCAAGCGGTGCAGGCGCAGATCGGTCACGACCCAGTGCCGCAGATCAGGCCGCCGCGAAACGTGACGTGCTGCACATCTCCGATCTTCCGCCCACCGTCCCGTGGACGGCGACGAAGCTCGACTCGCCGAACCCCGCGACCCCGTCCTCCTGCACGCGCCTCGACTACAACAGCCCGAGCATCGTCGACACCGCGCAGGCCGGAAGCCAGTTCAAGGGGCCGGGCATGCTCGTGGTGAACCAGGTCGGTCTCGTCGCAGACCCGGGCATGATCGACGTGATCTGGAAACACATCTACGCGCAATCGATCTCGCGATGCATCGGCGACGCCTTCAGCGCGGGAGGCGCCGGCCACATCAAACTCCTCTCGAGCAAGCGGCTCCCCTTCCCGCGGCTGACCCGCCACCTGTCCGCATACCGGGTCCTCTTCCAGTTGACGGTGAAGGGCATGCACGTCCGCGGCGCGTTCGACATGGTCGTCCTCGGTAACGAACGAACACTCTCGATGCTGATGGTCATGGGCATCATCGGATCGGCCTCGGACGAAGCGACAGGGGAACGCGACATGACGTTGATCGACCTCGACCTCGCCGAGAAGATCGCCGGCCGCGCGTTCTCCACGGCCAGTCCCGCAGGCACCACGGCGTAGAACGGCACCTGCGCCAGCGTGTTCAGCGCGAGAGAGAACACCCTGAACGAGTCAGTCGGTCGAGTACAGATGCCAGTCGTCGATGAGGTACGCGGAGCGTAAGCCAAGACCCTGCCGTGTCCGGTAGTTGCGCACACGGTCAGCAGCTTCGGTGTCGCTCGATGCCATGCCGTAGGCTCGCACACCGTCCGCAGGAACGCAGCCGAGGACAACGGCGCTCGATTTGCGCCAGCGTTGCGTCACAGACGCCTGAAGGGCGTCGAGATTCGGCCTGCCTCGCCTCGATCCATACTTGGAGACGCTCGCACCTCCCGCCCAGTAATCGATGCAGGCGCCGATTCTTCCTGGCCGGCGGGTCGGGTGCGCCAGTTTCGTCCCTGCCACGCGCCGGATTTACAACTCGGTCATCTGGCTGCCGTTAGCGTGTTGTAGCGATGCTTCGTAAGGCAGTTCTCGCAGCGGCAGCCGCAGCCGCTGTCGGCGTGACGGGTTCTGCCGCCGCCTCGCGGCCGACTGTGGCGCAGATCAAGGCGGCTATCGCCACGCAATCGGACAACTTCGTTCTCGCGAACGCCTACTCATTCGGCGGCGCTGCCCCAGGCCACGGTTGGCTCAACCTGAAGATCGGTGGAGGTCGTTGGGTGTCGGCGAACGGCAAACTCGTGACACTCCAATCCGTCACGCTCGACCCTCGCGATCCGGCTCTGGCAGACGTGACCGAAACGGAAATCAACTACACCACCCGAACCTGGTCTCGCACCAAGAGGCAGGAACCGGCAAAGATCACTCATTTTCACGGCATCGATCCACTCGCGACCGGACAACAGGGCGTGCAGTTCAGGCTCCTCGGAGTTGAGAGCGTAGACGGTGAGCAGACCTACCATCTCCGCTCGACGTACTTCCCCTACTCCGGGAACGAGATGGCGAGCTTGGATGTCTGGCTCAAGACCGATCGGTACTACTTGATCCGATTGATCAGGACCACGAGAGGCGGAAAGGTCATTCAGCGCGTCGATAACCACTGGCTCCCGCGCACATCAGCCAACCTCGCGCTTCTCAGGAGCGCGATACCGAGCGGCTTCAAACAGGTATCCGTTTCACCCTGACCGGCCCTCCCACTTGCAGGGCAGCGGGTTCTGCGCCAGCGTGCCGAACCGACGCGACAGCGGCGTCCCGCCCTAAACCGCGACTACGCCCGGCCCTTCACACAGCTCACCACCGTGGCAGCGACCGCTCGTGCGCTCTGCCGCAGCGTGAACTCGAGCCGCCGCGACCGCGTCAAACACACGCTCTGCAAGAACGCGACCAGACGGTCAGCCTCGGGCGGATCGAGCGACAGCGCCGCCTGCGCGGCATCGCCTCTCCAGATACTCAAGCGGACATGCTGAGGAACCCGAAAATAAACAGAGACACGCAGCGCCCCATCGCCAAGCTCCGGATTGCCGCCGAAATACTCGACCAGCTTCGAACGTAGCGGCACCCCGCAACCAGGACAGAAGCGGAAATCGTCGTCCACTCCACGATCGCATCGCTCGCAACTACGCAAACGCTTACCTCCAACACACCTATGCCCGTACTTCTACGCCGCTGAACCCTTAGTGTCAACCGCCCGGTAGGTCACCCCACCGCGCGAGTGATGCGCCACGCGCTCCGACAAGCAAACGCGGCTCACCAGCCCACGATCTATAAGAAGTCGGAGGGGCAGTCCACTCCCGACGCCAAGAGCCGCCCCTAGATCCAAACGACCACACCGAGATTGATGGAACGTTCTTCCGCGCTGTCAACGCGGCTACCGATGAGGTAACGTCTCGCTCACCGTAACGCTCCGAGATTAGGAGTCCGAATGCGCCGTGTCGCTGTGTTCTTGCTATCGCTCGTCCCGCTCGCTACATGTTCGGCGGCG
>DASZLW010000337.1:0-3261 GCA_035552175.1 Gaiellaceae bacterium
GCCGACGGGCGTACGCCACGATCGATGACGTCGAGGATGAGCGCGCCGGCCGCCTCGGCGGCGTCGCCCTTGGCCGGGTCGGCGGCGGGCACGCTGCCGAGCCCGATCGGGCCGAGCCCGAGGAAGTCGATCGCCACGGCCCTCGTGTTCGCGGTGAAGTGGCCGGTGCAGGCGCCGTAGCCCGGGCATGCCTGGCGTTCGAGCCGGTCGAGCTCCTCGTCGTCGATCCGGCCGCTCTCATGGGCGCCGACCCCTTCCCACACATCCTGGATCGTCGCGGGCGCTCCGTTGTGCGACCCGGCCGCCATTGCGCCGGAGTAGAGGATGAGGCCGGGCACGTCGAGCCGCAGCAGCCCCATCGCGAGGCCGGGAACGGTCTTGTCGCATCCGCCCAGGCAGACGATGCCGTCGAAGGGCTGGCTCAGGCCGACGAGCTCGACGGAGTCGGCGATCAGCTCGCGGCTGACAAGCGAGGCGCGCATGCCGGGCGTTCCCTGGGTGAGGTTGTCCGAGATCGCGATCGTGTTGAACTCGAGCGGCGTCCCCCCGGCGTCACGCACGCCGTCGGCGACCCGGGCGGCGAGCGCACGCTGGTTGAGATTGCACGGCATCGTTCCCGTCCAGGTCGTCGCGATCCCGACGAGCGGCCGGCGCAGGTCGTCGTCGCCGAGACCCATGGCGCGAAGGTGAGCCCGAGCTCCGGCGCGACGTGGGCTCGTGGCGAGTTCCTCGTTGGCGAGCCGCATTACGTGCCGATCGTAGACCTCAATCGGATCGGCGGGAGACGGGAGCCCGAGCTGAGGCAGGGCCGGCGCTCGGGCTCGGAGCGACGAGCGTCATGCCGGTCCGGGCAGCCCCGCGTCGTCGAGCGCGGCCTCGTCGGGGAGCACGTGGCTGTACCCGGTCGCGGTGACGGCGAGGTTTCAGCTCGCCGACGTGTTCGCCGATCCGCGCCCACGGGGCGCCGGCGAAATAGAGGATGGAGATCCGGCGATCGCGGAAGCCGTGGGGCGAAGACGCCGGCACACCGGAGCCCACCGTAGCCCGCTCGTAACGTTTCCGGGACGGGCGGGATCTAGGCTTACGGCGTGGAGCAAGCGCAGGCAACACGGCGGCCGCGGAACGGATTCGCCCTGCGGCTGCGCGGCTCGCGCGTGACAGCGCTGGCGCTGGGAGGGGTCGGGCTCGTCGCCCTCGCGGCGGCAATCCCGCTGGTGGCGGTGGCCCACCACGCCTCCGCGAGCGTGCCGATCATGCTTGCCTGCGGTCCCTCGGCGGCGATCGGGTGTCTGATCGTGTATCGCCAACCGCGCAATCCGGTCGGGTGGACCCTGCTAGCGCTCGGCGCGGGCACGCTCATCGGGCTCGACGGCACGGCGTACTCGGTGCTCCGCTACCGGCACGGGTACACGGCCCTGCCGCTCGGCACCGTCGCAGCGTTCGTCTCGCCGCTCATGTGGGTCTCGCCGCTGATTCTCCTTCCGTTGCCGCTCTTGCTCTTCCCCGAGGGACGGTTGAGCACACGGTGGCGCTGGGTGCTTCGCGCCTACGTCGTCGTCGCCGCGGTGTGGTTCGTGGGACTCGTGATCCTCGATGTGGAGGGGCTGACGCGGCGGCGGGTGATCGACTCGAACGGCTCGTACTCCATCGTCGATCATCCACGGGGCTGGGATGGGTTCGTGACGAACGGGCTCGTCGTCATCGCCTACCTGGCGCTCTCGCTCGCCGCGGTTGCAAGACAGCTGCTTGCATTTCGCGGCTCGATCGGCGAGCAGCGCCAGCAGCTCAAATGGCTGCTCGGCGGGGGTGCAGTGTGCAGCGTGGGGCTGTTCGCGACCCTCACGATCGGCAACGGGTCCTCGTCGCTCGACTCGGTCGTCGGCGGGGTGGGTATCGCGGCGATCGCCGCACTGCCCGCCGGGATCGGCGTCGGGATCCTCAAATACCGGCTCTACGACATCGACCGCCTGATCAGCCGCACGATCTCGTACACGATCGTGACCGGGCTCCTCGTCGGCGTGTTCACCGGGCTCGTGCTGTTCGCGACGCGCGCGCTGCCTTTCTCCTCACCGGTCGGAGTCGCCGCCGCCACCTTGGCCGCGGCGGGGCTCTTCAACCCGCTGCGCCGCCGCACACAACGGCTCGTGGACCGCCGCTTCAATCGGGCAAGGTACGACGTCGAGGCCACGGTCGCGACCTTCGCGGGCCGGCTGCGAGATTCGGTCGACCTCGACACGATCCGGGACGAGCTCCTCGAAGCGACGGGGCGGGCGCTCGAACCGGCCGACGCCTTCGTCTGGGTGCGACCGGACCCGTCTCCCCGTTCGTGAAGGTGTTTTCGGGCATCCCGTCGCGCCTGACCCACGGAACCATGAGGGTTTGCGCCATACGCCTACCTTTGCCTTCCGCTGTGGATAGATCTGCGCCGAGGCGACCGAGGCGACCGAGGCGGCTGACGGACTCGCCTCGTTCTGTCTCGCATGGCTTCCGGTCGCATCAAGGTCCGACCGCCTGATCTCCGGTCGGCTGTCAGTACGGAGGCTGAAGGCCCGGGAGCATCGGGAAGTGACGCACGTTGGTCGTCAGCAGATCGGCCCCCAGGAGGAGCGCGGTCGCCGCGATGAGGTAGTCGGCGTCGTCGATTCCGCTGTGAGCATGGCGGTGCTTGCGAGCCAACTCGCCCGCCGTCCGAGCAACGTCCTCGCCGACCGCGACCCACGAGACCGCCGAGAAGAAGTACTCGAGCGCCGGAAGCTCGTCTTCTCGTACCCCTGCGACGAGCTCGAACCGAACTACCTCACTGGCGGCAAGCGTCTCGTCGCTCTCGATGAGTCCTGTGAGAAGGTTGACCGCGGCCTGGTCGCCCCGCAAATGGTCAACGGCGACGGTCGTGTCGAGGAGCTTCACCCAAGCTCGAGGCGGTTCAGTCGCTCGCTGAGATCGCCGCGAACGGAGTCCACGTACTCGCTGCCGGTGAACCCGCGATCCCGCCATGAACCGGCGCTCGCCTCGAGTGCCTCGAGCTTGTCGGCCTTCGTTGGCTGTCCGAACGTGCTCCGGACAGCTCGCCGGATGAGCTCGGAGCGGGAGGCGCCGGTTGCACGGGCGACGCGATCGAGGAGTTCGAGCTCGTCGGAGCCGAGGTAGATCTGCGTTCTTCCCATGGTGTCACTGTACACCACTGTGTGGCTCGACTTGGCGCCTTGGCCTTTTCGGGAGCCGGAACCGTCACCTACCAGTCAACGCGGTCGCGAGTCGTAC
>DASZLW010000338.1:0-2613 GCA_035552175.1 Gaiellaceae bacterium
GCGCAAATGCGGTCGCTCTGCTCGTGACCGCAATCGCGAACACGGCCGCCAACCGGCGCTTCACCTTTGCGATCCGCGGAGCGACACACGGGCTCCGGCACCAGCTCCAGGGATTGACGGTCTTCGCACTCGCGCTCGGGCTCACGTCGGCCTCGCTCGCCGTGCTGCACGCTCTCGATCGCAACCCGGCGCACGCGACCGAGCTTGCGGTGCTCGTGCTCGCGAACCTTGCCGCGACCATCCTCCGGTTCGCACTCCTGCGCTCGTGGGTGTTCCGCGCCCGCCGCGCCGCGCCGCAGCCAGAGGTCGAGGCATGAGCGCGGCGACAGCCGAGACACTCGTCGGCCTCGGCCGTTCGCGTGCCGGAGCATGGACACGCAGCTTGATTCGCGGTCGCACGGACGATCCCGTGTGGGTACGGCCCGCGCTGATCGGCCTCCTCGGGTTCACCGCGTTCCTGTACCTCGTCGATCTCGCCTCGAGCGGCTACGCGAACGGGTTCTACTCCGCGGCTGTCGAGGCCGGCTCGAAGAGTTGGAAGGCGTTCTTCTTCGGCTCGTTCGACTCGTCCAACTTCATCACCGTCGACAAGCCGCCCGCCTCGCTCTGGATGATGGATCTGTCGGCTCGGATCTTCGGGGTCAGCTCGTGGAGCATCCTCGTGCCCCAGGCGCTCGAAGGGCTCGCCGCGGTCGCGCTCCTCTACTCGACGGTGCGGCGCCGTTTCACGCCCGGAGCCGGGCTTCTCGCCGGCGCGGTCCTCGCGATCACGCCTGTGGCCGCGCTCATGTTCCGCTTCAACAACCCGGATGCGTTCCTGACCCTGCTCCTCGTCGCCGCGGCGTGGTCACTGACGAGGGCGCTCGAGCGCGGCGGAACCCGCTGGCTACTGCTCGCGGGCGGCCTCATCGGCTTCGGTTTCCTCGCAAAGATGCTGCAGGCATTCCTCGTCGTGCCGGGATTCGCGGCCGTCTACCTGCTCGCTGCTCCGGTCTCGGTCCGGCGCCGCGTCGTCCAGCTATTCGCGTCAGGCGTCGCACTGTTCGCGGCCGCCGCGTGGTGGGTCGCGATCGTCGCGCTCTGGCCGGCAGGAAGCCGTCCGTACATCGGCGGCTCGCAGGACAACAGCATCCTGAACCTGATCTTCGGTTACAACGGCTTCGGCCGGATCACCGGCAACGAGGCCGGAAGCGTCGTCGGCGGCAATGCCGGCAACGGCGGCGCGGGGATGTGGGGGCCGACCGGGCTCACGCGGCTCTTCGGCTCCGAGATGGGGACGCAGATCTCGTGGCTCCTTCCGGCCGCGCTCGTGTTCCTCGTCGCGCTCCTCTGGTGGTCGCGGCGAGCGGCGCGCACCGACGCGCGTCGCGCAGCCGTGCTCATCTGGGGTTCCTGGCTCGTCGTCACAGGGCTCGTCTTCAGCCTCGCGCAGGGGATCATCCACCCGTATTACACGGTCGCCCTGGCGCCGGCGATCGCCGCGCTCGTCGGGATCGGCGTCGCGACCACATGGGCCCGGGGAAGGGATCTCCTCGCGCGGATCGTGTTCGCGGCGGTGGTCGCGGGAAGCGGGGTCTGGGCGTTCGTCCTGCTCGACCGCACCCCGACCTGGCACCCGGTGCTCCGTTACGCAGTGCTCGTACTCGCGATCGGCGCGGCAGTCCTCGTCGCGGCCGTCTCCTCCAGTCGCGGCCGGCGCGCGGTGCTCGCCGTCGCGATCGCGGCACTCCTCGCCGCGCCTCTCGCGTACTCCGCGCAAACGGTCTCGACGGGACACACCGGGGCCCTACCCTCGGCCGGTCCCGCCGGATCGGTGGGCACGCAGGGCCCGGGCGGTCGCGGTCAGGGTCGGTTCGGACAGGGCGGCGGCGGCTTTGGCGGCCCCGGCGGCGGCACGCCCCCGTCGTTCCAGGGCGGCGGTAGCCCTCCAGCCGGCACGCTCCCAGGCGGCGGGGCGACCCCGGGCACAGGAACCGGTTCCATCTCCGGCCTCGGAACCACGGGTCGGACCGGCGGCATCGGCGGCCCGGGACGAACCGGCGCCCTCGGCGGACTGCTCGACTCGAGCACACCGAGCAAGGCGCTCGTCTCGCTCCTCGAAAAAGACGCCTCGAGCTACCGGTGGGTCGCGGCGACCGTGGGATCGAACAGCGCCGCCGGGGTTCAACTCGCGACCGGAGACCCGGTGATGGCGATCGGCGGCTTCAACGGCACCGACCCGTGGCCGACGCTCACCGCATTCGAGGCGGACGTCGCCGCCGGAAAGATCCACTACTTCCTCGCGGGTGGCTCCGGCGGGCCCGGCGGCGTGGGCAGTTCAGGGAGCTCGGCCTCGATCGCCTCATGGGTCGCTGCGCACTTCAGCGCCAAGACGGTGGGCGGGGTCACGGTGTACGACCTCACGCAGGCCGCGTCGACCTGAACCTCCGGGTACGCTCACGCCGGCGACCCGATCCAGGAGGCGACATGCACATCCCCGAGCCGATCCGCACGGACATCCACGACGAGACCTTCGGCGGGGTGACCTACCACATCCGCGGCCAGCTCGTCCCCGAGCTCCAGATCGAGCTCTCGAGCGCGCCGGTGATGTTCGAGCATCACGTCCTGCTCTGG
>DASZLW010000339.1:0-2305 GCA_035552175.1 Gaiellaceae bacterium
AGGAGCTGCCCGATCCGGAACGTCCGGTTTCCGATCCCGGGCGTCATCCACTTGAACGCCCAGTAAATCCCGACGAGGAGCGCGAACGACAGGGCGAAGGCGATCGTCGGGGCCCAGAGCGCCGGGATGATCACCTTGTGCGCGATGCCGTGCCATTGCACGCCGTGCCAGCCGGACTTGACGATCGCGGCGCCGATCAGCCCGCCGATCAGCGCGTGCGACGACGACGACGGGAGGCCGAGCCACCAGGTGAAGAGGTTCCAGGCGATCGCACCGATCACCGCGGCGAGCACCGTCTTCTCGGTCGCGAGGCTCGTGTCGATGATCCCCTTGCCGACCGTCTTCGCAACCGCCGTGGTCGCGAACGCCCCGCCGAGGTTCGCCACGGCGGCGACCGCGACGGCGAGCCGCGGGCTCATGGCGCGCGTCGAGACCGTCGTCGCGACAGCGTTCGCCGTGTCGTGGAAGCCGTTCGTGAAGTCGAAGAGGAGCGCGACCCCGATCGTGATGACGAGCAGCGTCAACGGTTCTTGACGAGAATCGCCTCGAGCACGTCCGCCGCGTTCTCGCAGGCATCCACGGCCTCCTCGATCTGCTCGTGGATGTCTTTCCAGCGGATGATCGTCAGCGGATCCTGACCGGAGCGGAAGAGGTCGGCGACCGCCTCACGCGACAGCCTGTCCCCCTCGTTCTCGAGCTCGCGCACGGCCGAGAGCTGCCGCCGCGAGTCGCCGAAGCCGTCGAGAAGCTCGACGGCCTCGTGGAGGTGCGCCGCTGCCCGGTAGACGACCTGGCCCTGCTCGATCGCGCGCCGCGGCACCTCGCGCACCTCGTAGGCGTCGATGTTGTCGGCGGCCTCGTCGACGTGGTCGCAGATGTCGTCGATCACCGTCGAGAGCCGGTACATGTCGTCCCGGTCGAGTGGAGTCACGAACGTCCTGTTCAGGAGGCTGATCACCTCGTGGGTGAGGCGGTCGCCCTCGTGCTCGGCCTCCCGGATCGAGAGCAGCGTGTCACGGCTCTCGGGCCAGCCCTCGAGGAGCTCGACGAAGAGACGCGCGATCTCCCGGCTGTTCGCCGATGCCTGGGTGAAGAGGTCGAAGAACTCGCGCTTCTGCGGGGTCAGCCGTAGCCGCGCCATCGTGCGGCTTTTACCAGATCGTCGCGATTCATAATCAGGTGGCGGTACCGACGGGCGGTCAGGACGCCGCGAAGTAGATCGTGGCGCCGATTCCGGCGAGCAGGCAGTAGGCCGCGAACGGCGTCAGCGTCTTCGTCTCGAAGAACCGCATCAGGAAGCGAACCGCGAGGTACGCGGTCGCGGCGGCGCAGAGCGCGGCCACGAGCGCCGGGCCGCGGACGCCGTCGCCTTCCTTGCCGAGGAGCTCGGGCAGCTTGAGCAGCGCCGCGGCTCCGATGATCGGCGTCGCGAGCAGGAATGCGAATCGCGCCGCGTCCTTGTTCGAGAGCCCGATCAGCAGCCCGCCCCCCATTGTCGCACCCGCCCGGGAGAATCCGGGGATCAGCGCGAGGGCCTGCACCGCACCCACGCCGAAGGCCTGTCCGAAGCTCACCTGCCGCGCGATCCGCGTGTCGTCGTCCGTGTCCGTGTCGGGCGCCCGGCGGCGGAGGCGCTCGGCGATCAGGAGCAGAATGCCGTTCGCGATCAGGAACGCCGCGGCAGAGGCTGCGGAGGCAAACACCGACCGGAGCTTGTCCTGCAGCAGAAGGCCGAGGATCCCGGCCGGGATCGTGCCGACGACGAGGAGCCAGCCGAGCTTCGCATCCGCATCGTCCGATGCGATGCCCCGGTCGCGCAGGGACCGCCCGAGCCCCTTGAGGATCCGCACCCAGTCGCGCCAGAAGAAGCCGAAGAGGACGATCGCGGTCGCGAGGTGGGTCGCGACGAGGAACGCCAGGAAGTACTTGTCGTTCTGGTGGATGTTCCAGCCGAGGAGCCGCGGCAGGATCACCGCGTGGCCGAGGCTCGAGATCGGGAAGAGCTCCGAGACGCCCTGGATCAACCCGAGGACGATCGCCCGCGGGTAGGAGATGAGCGCGGCGACGATCAAACCGGCGTCGCGGACGTCCGCTTCGGACCCGTCCGGAACCAGGCGAACACGAGGCAGGCGAGCCCGACGAGGACGGCCGCGATCCCGTGCTTCGCGTGGTGGTGGCTCGAGCCGGACTGATGCCCCGGGAAGAATCCCGGAAGCGATCGCGCAGGTTCCGCGAAGTAGACGATCCCGATGATGATGAGGACGACGCCCACGACGAGCGCAAGGGCGACGAGCAGCCGGTCGTT
>DASZLW010000340.1:0-5826 GCA_035552175.1 Gaiellaceae bacterium
CGGAGGTCGCGAAGCGGTCGAGCAGCCGCCGCGTGACCGTCGGGCCCAGCAGGGCGTTGCCCTCCGCGACGAGGCGGATCGCGTCGATCAGGTCGCGGGGCCGCACGTCCTTGAGCAGGAACCCGCTCGCGCCGGCCTGGATTGCGCTGTACACGTACTCGTCGAGGTCGAACGTCGTCAGCACGAGCACCCGTGCCTCACTGCCGGAGGCGACGATCTCGCGCGTCGCCTGGATTCCGTCGAGCTCGGGCATCCGGACGTCCATCAGGATCACCGCGGGCGAGAGGCTCCGGGCCAGCGCGACGGCCTGCCGCCCGTCCTCGGCCTCGCCGACGACCTCGATGTCGTCGCGGGTCTCGAGGATCAGCCTGAACCCGCTGCGGACGAGCGCCTGGTCGTCCGCGATCAGGACCGGGATCGTCATCCGTCGAGGGGGAGGCGCGCGCTCACCCGGTAGCCGCCGGCCGGCCGCGGCCCCGACTCCAGCCTGCCGCCGAGCATCGCCGCGCGCTCGCGCATCCCGGTCAATCCGTTGCCTGCGGGCGTGTCGCTGGTCGTGCCGCGGCCGTCGTCGGCGATCTCGAGCTCGAGGTCGTCGCCGTAACGCACGCTCACGCGCGCATGCCCGGCGCCGGCGTGCTTGATCGTGTTCGTCAGCGCCTCCTGGATGATCCGGTAGGCGGAGAGGTCGACGGGCGCCGGGAGCGGTGTCGCGGTGCCTTCGACCTCGAGGGCGACGTCGAGCCCGGTCGCCCGAACCTGGTCGATCAGCCCGTCGAGACGGGCGAGCCCGGGCTGGGGGTGGTACTCCGCGTCGCCCTGCAGCAGATTGAGCACGCGGCGGAGGTCGGAGAGAGCTCCTCTCGCGGCCGTGTCGATCGCGCGGATCGGCTTCCGGGCCCGGGCGGGGTCGAGCTCGAAGAGCTCCTCGGCGGCGCCTGCCTGGATCACGATCACGCTCAGGGCATGCGCGACGACATCGTGGAGCTCGCGCGCGATCCGTGCCTGTTCCTCGGCCACGACCCGCCGAGCCTCGATGCCGCGCTCGCGCTCGAGCCGATCGGCCTTGGCCTCGATCTCCCGGACGTACGCGTGCCGCGAGCCGACGCTGTCGCCGAGGAGCCAGGCTGCGATCAAGAAGACGACCCGGGCGGCCCCGTCGCCGAACCCGCTGCGCTCGGTGGAGAGCACGGCGGCAAAGGCCGCGATCGCCACGAACCCGCGGGCGCGCATCCACCGTGGCGACGCCGAGGCAGCGAGGGTGTAGAGGGCGACGCTGAGCTGGAACGGCAGCAGGACGAAATCGGCGAGCCCGATCGCCACTGCGACCGCGCCGACGACGGCGACGGTCGCGAGCGGCCGCTGCCGCCGGAAGAGCAGCGGCAGAGTCTCGGCGAGGTAGAGAAGGACGTTGAGACCCGAGTGGTGGCTGCGATGCCAGGTCGAGCCCGCGCTCGGCACGAAGAGCACGACGACGATGCCGACGTCGACGAGCACGGGGTGACGGTGGATCCACCTCCAGATCATCCGGAGCTCACCGTAGCCCCGCCGGGCCGATCAGGCGTCGCGACGGACGAGCAGGATCGCGGCGGTGACCACCGCGACGGTGCAGTAGCCGAGGAACAGGAAGAACCCTGGCCACGGCGCGAGCTCGTGCGCGCCATGCGTGAGGCTGAAGATCGACACGCCGGCGGCGTCGGGCATGTAGCCGGAGATCGCGTCGTGCCAGTTGGACGGCAGGATCAGCAGGAGCGGCGGGATCACGAAGAAGATCGCCGCGAAGATCCCGATCCCGGCGGCCGTATTGCGTGCGATCGCACCGAGCGAGAGCGCCAGGATCCCCAGCATCATCAGGTACACCGCGCCGCCGATCACCGATCGCGCGACACCCCCGGAGGAGAACGAGATCTGCAGGATGTGATGGCGGTCGAGGATGGCCTGCGTCGCGAAGAACGCGATGAGGGTCGACGGCAGCATCAGCGCGAACGCCGTGACCGCGAAGACGAGCAGCTTCGCCCACAGCACGGGCAGGCGCTTCGGCACGGCCGTCAGGCTCGCGCGGATCATTCCGGTCGAGTACTCGCCGGTGATCACGAGCACGGCGAGGATCCCGATCGCGAGCGGCGCCGGGATCCGGACCCCCGCGAGCGCGATGTCGAGCGGCTGGCGATCGAGCTTGTCCTGGATGCTCATGTGGCTCCAGCGGTTCGCGGTGATCGCTGCGAAGATCGACGGCAGGCCAATCGTCAAGACGACGGCGACCAGCATCGTCCACCGGGTCGAGCGAAGCGTCGTGAGCTTCGTCCATTCGGAGCGGATCACGTGCGGGAACGTGAGCTTGCCGCGGACGACGTTGCTCCCGGTCAGGGCAGTGGGCTGCGCGATCGCGTTCATACGGTTGCCTCCAGCTCGGCCGCCTTGTACTCGAGCTCGTCGCGGGTCATGTCCATGAAGGCCTCCTCGAGCGAGACCTGCTTCGGCGTCAGCTCGTGCAGCACCCAGCCGTTCTGCGCGGCGGCCTCGCCGATCTGGGCAGCGGTCAGGCCCTGCACCTCGATCAGTCCCGCCGCTACGGCTTCCACGGTGACATCCGGACCGGCGAGGTGGTGCTGCAGCTCGTCGGCCTGCGGCGAGCGGACGCGGACGACGTCGCCCGACGCCTGGTGGATGAGCTCCTCGACGGTCGAGTCGGCGAGCTTCCGGCCGCGGCCGATCACGATGACCCGGTCGGCGGTGAGGGCCATCTCGCTCATCAGGTGCGACGAGACGAACACGGCGCGACCCTCTGCGGCGAGCTGCTTCAGCAGGTTCCGCACCCACTTGATCCCCTCGGGATCGAGGCCGTTGACCGGCTCGTCGAGCATCACGGTGTGGGGATCGCCGATCAGCGCCGAGGCGATCCCGAGGCGCTGGCCCATGCCGAGCGAGAAGGAGCCGACGCGCTTGCGCGCCACGTCGCCGAGGCCGACGAAGTCGATCATCTCGTCGACGCGGCGGCGCGGCAGGCCGTGGGTCTGCGCGAGCGCGAGCAGGTGGTTGTAGGCCGAGCGGCCGGTGTGGACCGAGCGCGCCTCGAGCAGTGCACCGACCTCGTGAAGCGGTGCGACGTGGTCGCGGTAGCGCTTGCCGTTGACGGTCACCGTGCCGGCGGTCGGGGCGTCCAGGCCGAGGATCAGCCGCATCGTCGTCGACTTCCCCGAGCCGTTCGGGCCGAGGAAACCGGTGACGATGCCAGGCTCGACGACGAAGTCGAGGCCGTCGACGGCGCGCTTGTCGCCGTAGTACTTCGTGAGTCCCTTTGCTTCGATCATGCGGAGAAGGGTAACGCCCGCGCCCTAGGGCTCAGGTCGGATTCGACCTCATCCGAAAGGACGAGATCGGCGATCAACCGGCGGGAAGCTCGACGACGAAGCGACCGCCGGCCGCGTCGGGCTCCGCCTCGATGTCGCCCGAGACGCTCTCGACCAGCCTCCGGGCGAGCGAGAGGCCGAGCCCCGACCCGGCGGTTCCGTTCGCCTCGCCGACCCGGCCGCGCACGCCGGGCTCGAAGATCCGTTCCTCCTCGCCGGCGGCGACGCCCGGGCCGTCGTCGTCGACCGTGTACCGGATCGCGCCGCGGGCGCGGGTGATCGACACGCGCACGCGGCTCTTCCCGTAGCGGATCGCGTTCTCGAGCACGGGCTGGAGGATCCGCGCAGCGAGCTCGGCCTCGACACCCACGCGCAGCGTCTGGGCGGGCGCGGCGAGGTCGAGCTCGACATGCCGCTCGTCGGCGAGGTGCCGGATCTCCTCGAGGGCGAGCTCGGCGACGGCCGCCGAGTCTGCGGTTCCGCGCGCCGAGCCCGTCTCGTGTCGAGCCGCGGCAAGCAGCGTGTCGAGCGTGCGGGTGAGCTGCAGCGCATTCCCCTGGATCAGCTCGAGGACGTCCCGGTAGTCCGCGGGCTCCCGATCGCGGCGCAGGGCGAGCTCGGTCTCCGCGAGCACGCGTGCGAGCGGCGTCCGGAGCTCGTGGGACAGCTCGGCCGAGAAGCGCTGTTCTCGTCGCAGGCTCGCCGCAAGGCGGTCGAGGAGCCCGTCGAGCGTCGCGGCGAGCTCGGTCAGCTCGTCGTGGGGCTCACCGAGTGCGAAACGGTGGTCGAGGTCGCGGTCGCTCCAGGCGGCCGCCTGGCGGGTCATCCGCCTCACGGGCCGGAGTGACGACGCAAGCGACCAGCGGGCCGCGAGTGCGACGAGGATCAGCACGATCACCCCGAGGGCGAGCGACGCGAGCAGCGTGACGCGGCGCGTCTCCTCGTACGGGGCGAGCGACACTCCCGCGACGACCGTTCCGGCGCGATGCCCACCGACGAGGATCGGCCGCGAGTAGAGGCGGATGTCGGCGGCCGCGATGTCGGCGAAGCGGGACGGGCCCGTCTCGAGCGTGCGTGCGGTGACGTTCACCTCGGTCGAGACGCGCGGGTGCTCGAGCGTCCGGCCGTTCGCGAACACCCAGATGAGGGCGTCGGAGGCGGTGTCGTCGGGCCCGTCGGAGATCCGAAGGCTTCCACCGGCGGTGCGCACGAGGGAGCTCTCGGCCCCGGCGCGGCTCCGGGCGAGGTCGCGCGAGCTGCTGTCGAGCGTGCTGTCGAGGATGAGATTGAAGCCGACGACGAGCACGACGAGCGCCGTCGCGACGGCGGCGATCACGAGGAGCAGGAGCCGCCCCCTGATCCCGAGGCGCCTCATCCGAACCGGTAGCCGACGCCGTGCACGGTGGCGATCTCGGCGGTCGCGCCGGCCTCCCGGAGCTTGCGGCGCAGGCGCGCCACGTAGGCATCGAGGGTGTTCGGCCGCACGAACGCCCCGTGCGGCCAGCCGGCCCGGACGAGCTCGCGGCGGCGAACTGCCTCGCCGGGGTGGGCGACGAGATGCGCAAGCACCCGGAACTCGGTCGGCGTGAGCGCGACCGAAACGCCCGCGTTCTCGAGCGCGTGCGTGATCGGATCGAGCCGCAGGCCCTCGAAGTCGACCGCGGCGGCGTTCCCGGCCCGACGAACGAGAGCCTGCAGTCGCGCGACGAGCTCGACGAACGCGAACGGCTTCGCGAGATAGTCGTCGCCGCCGGCGTCGAAACCGGCGATCCGGTCGACCAGGGCGTCCCGCGCCGTGAGGAAGAGGACGGGCGACTCGATCCCGCGAGCCCGGAGCGCCTGGCAGAGGTCGCGGCCGTCGCTGTCGGGAAGCCCGATGTCCAGGACGAGGACGTCCGGAACGGCGCGTCCGACGAGGTCGAGCATCTCCGCGCCACTCCCCGCGGCCTGAACGGCGTAGCCCTCTTCACGCAGACCGCGCTGGAGCACCCCGCGGAGCTCGATGTCGTCCTCGACGAGGAGGAGGGAGACGGCGGACATGGGCTCAGTATGGGTCGGGCCGATCGGCCCCGGCGGCTTCGCGAGGCTCCGGTCAGGCGGTGTTCAGGTCGCTCGGCCTATTCCTATTGAGATGAGCGAACCGACCGGCGCTGCTTCTCCGACCACGTACGCATTCCCGACTACCTCCGTCTCAGCCCGCCGCTGCGCCCTCGAGGTCGCTACTGCGGTCGCTGTTGCTTCATCTTCCCGGGCGCGATCCTCCGGGTCGTCACATTCCTCGCCACCGCGAGGAAGGGCGTCACGGAGATCGCCGAAGTCGACCCGTGTGGCTCCGAGCGTCGTGGGTTCCCCCGGCCCGCTCGGCGAGCCCGTGTGCGAGGTCGACTGACGAAGTGCCCGCCAAGCGTGGCCGGCCGGGGCAGCCGGCCGGCCACGGTTCTCGTCGATCGGCGGACACCAGGACAAAGCTCTCAGG
>DASZLW010000341.1:0-5787 GCA_035552175.1 Gaiellaceae bacterium
CGTGAGCAGCGTGAGGTTCCGGCGGTAGAAGCCGGTGACGATCGCATCGGCTTCCGCGATCCCGAAGCCCGCGCGGATGTCGTCGACGACCGCAGGCGTCGCGGTGGCTGTCAGCGCCAGGACGCGCTCGGCCCCGAGCTCGCGCGCACGCGCCGCGAGCTTCAGATAGTCGGGGCGGAAGTTGTGGCCCCACTCGGAGATGCAGTGCGCCTCGTCGACCGCGAAGAGCGCGATCCGTGCGCCCGCGAGGAGCGAGAGGAAGCGCTCGTTGTTGAAGCGCTCCGGGGCGACGTAGAGGAGCTTCAACGTCCCGGAACGGAGGCGGTCGGAGACCGTACGGAGCTCGGCGGCTCCAAGACTCGAGTCGATCCGGGCAGCATCGATGCCCTGCCCGACCATGAAGTCGACCTGATCCTTCATCAGCGCGATCAGCGGCGAGATCACGACGGTGACGCCGTCGAGGAGCAACGCCGGGAGCTGGTAGCAGAGGCTCTTTCCGGCGCCGGTCGGAAAGACGGCGAGGGCGGAGCGCCCGGCGAGGAGCGCCTCGACGACCTCCCGCTGCCCGGCGCGGAACGAGTCGAACCCGAACCGGGAGGCGAGTAGGTCGCCCGCGCCGGTGGTGACGGCCGAATCGGGCATCGGCGCTCACCGTACCGGCAGCCCCGAACGCCGACCAGTGTCCGCACCGGCCCTCGACCCGGCCCGGGGGCGGCAGGATCGTTCTCGACGCGAGAGGAAATCTCCTCCGAAGCGGAGGCGACGCCTGAACCGCAGCCGGGAACCGCAGGGCGAATAGACTCGAACGCCAGTGGCGGATGGGGGAACGAACTTCCGTCGGCATCGAGCCGGCAGCGAACGGTTACGGCTGCTGATCCTGATCCTCGTTGTCGCGGGTGCAGCGTTGGGCGCTGCGGCAGGCGCCGGCGCCGTCCAGCCGCCGAACAAGAACGACCCATGCGCGAAGGCCGGCCGCGACGTCTGCGGCACCACCGCGATCGGCTTCTACAAGACCTACCGGTACGGGCTCCGCTGGTTCGGCGACTACACCGACGTCGTCCCCGGCATCGGTACGAGCTTCTGCATCGACCTCGGATACTGGTACCCGTCGGCGAAGGATCGCTACGTCCTCGACCGCGCCGCCGGGCTGCGAACCACGACAGGCCATGCGGTCAGCCTCCTGAATCGCGAGAAGATCGCCTACGCCATCTGGGCGTACGGGCGGAGCTCCGAGGCGAACCACGAAGCAGCCGTGATGCTCTACGTGCACTCCCTGATGGGCGACGCGCGGCCGGGAGAGGTCGACGCGAGCGCGATCAGCTCTGACGTCGCCTCTCTCGACGAGCAGATTGCGACGAGCGCAGCCCGCTACCACGGCCCATACAGGATCGTGAGCGGGCCGACGGGGGCACTCGAGGCCGGCCGTCAGACGAGCGCGACGGTGCGCGTGCTCTCCGCTGCGGGTTTCGCGGTGCCGGGCGTCACGCTGACGCTCGAGGCAACCGGCGCCTCGGGTCTTCCGAAGACCGTGACGACCGACGCGCGGGGGCTCGCGCCGATCGACTTCCGGCCGACCGCCACGCACGGCGTCGCGATCTCCGTCCGAACCGGCTCGCTCGCATCGACGCTGCCGACCGTCTATCAACCGTCTGCGCCGTCCGCGGCCGCGAATGCCCAGCGGATCGTCACGCCGGCCTCGCAGCACGTCGAACGAACCGTCATCGGCCACGTCGTCAAGGCTCACATCGCGGTGACGACCGCCGCCCGGCCGAGCCAGCAGGTCTCCGGGCACGTCGTCCGAGACCACGTCACGATCGCCGGCGCAACCCCGAGCTGGCACGCCAGGGTGACCGTCACGATCGACGGCCCGTACCCGTCGAACACGCAGATCGACTGCACGAAGAAGGCGTGGAACGGGACGTTCACGACGAGCGGGCCGGGCGTCTACACGACGCCGGTCGCCACGGTGAGAAGCCCCGGTTGGTACGTGTTCCAGCTGCGCGTCCCGGGTGACCTCGGCAACGTCGGCCTCCGGACACCGTGCGACGATCCTGCCGAGCGGTTCTTCGTGCAGGCACAGCCGACGCTGACCACGGTCGCGAGCTCGGGCATGGTCGCCCCCGGCACGGCGATCTTCGACCGGGTCGCGGTCGGAAGCCTCGCCGGAACCTCGGTGACCGCCGTCGTCGACCTCTTCGGCCCGTTCGCGAGCAGCACCGCGATCTCGTGCGGCGGGGCCCCGATCTGGAGCGGCTCGATCTCCGCAAAGGCAAACGGCACGTACACGACAGCCTCGTTCACGCCCACCGTCCCGGGCGTCTACGCTTACCGCGCCCGGATCGACTCGACCGATCTGATCCGCGGCACCCAGAACGGCTGCGGCGAGCAGACCGAGACGACCACCGTCGCCGGGACACCGAAGGTCGACACGCGCGCGAGCACGGCGCAGGTGCGCCCCGGGACTCAGATCACGGACGAGCTCGACGTCTCGGGCACGGGAGCGCTCGTCACGACGGTCACCGACGAGCTCTTCGGGCCGTTCGAGACGAGGGCCGGCATCAACTGCTCCGGCACGCCGATCTGGACCGGAACCGTCGCGACCAAGGGGGACGGCACATACACGACCCGGCCGGTGACGATCCAGAAGGTCGGGTACTACGTCTTCCACGAGTCGATCCCGGCGACCCCGCAGAGCGCGGCGGTCAACGGCAAGTGCGGCGAGGCGGCCGAGACGACGATCGCGTCCAGCCGGCCGGTGCTGACGACCCTCTCGTCGAGCGATGTCGTCCGGCCCGGGTCGGCGCTGTCGGATCACATCGACGTGTCGGGGCTCGGGCACACGCAGGCGGCGATCCAGGTTCAGCTCTACGGCCCGTTCGCGACGAAGAGCGAGATCCGCTGTACCGGCAAGCCAACGTGGCAGACGCTCGTCACGGCCAAGGGCGACGGCAAACTCCGGACGCCCCAGGTTCACATCGCGAAGGCCGGCTTCTATGTCTTCCACGAGACGCTCGTCGCACGCGATCTCGTCGCGAGCGTCTCGACGGACTGCGCCGATACCGCGGAGACCTCGCTCGGCGCGCCGGCGATCATCACCGGCCGCGGTGACGTGACCCGCGTCATCGCAGCGCGACCCGTTCCGGACGCACCCACGAGGATCGAGATCCCGTCTCTCGGCATCGACGCTCCTGTGATCGCGTCGGGCATCGACATCGCGAAGGGCGTCCTCGGCGTCCCGGCGAACATCCACGAGACAGGCTGGTGGGCCGACGGCGCGGTGCCGGGCGACGCGACGGGGTCGGTGATCATCGCGGGGCACGTCGACAGCGCGAAGGCCGGGGCGGGAGCGTTCTTCCCGCTGCAACGGGCCCGGCGCGGAACGATGATCGAGGTGGCGACGAACGACGGGAAAACGAAGACGTACAAGGTGGTCTCGGTGCGGACGATGCCCAAGGAGCGGTTGCCCACGGACATCTGGTCGCAGAAGGGCCCGAACCACCTCGTCGTCGTCACGTGCGGCGGGCCGTTCGACCACGCGACCGGGCACTACCGGGACAACGTCGTCGTCACGGCCGTTCCGGCATAGCGACTGCTCGACGAGCGAGGACGGAGCGACGTTCGGCGCGCTCGGCTCTCGACCCGAGATCCGGCCTTCTGCCGCACGATGCCGCGGGAACAGGGGACTTCTAGGGGTCGACGACGCGTAGTTCTGGCATGGCCCGGAGAAGCTGCGCGCTCGTCATCTCAGCGCTGTCGGCGGTCACGCTCGTCGTGGCCTCCGCGACGGCGTCCGGCTCGCAGACCTGGCCGCTGATCCGCAGCCCGGTCGCCGGCTACGAGCTTCGCTATCCGACCGGCTGGCACGCCGTCCGGCTTTCCGACGGAGAGCTGCTCGTCAGCTCGCAACCCGTCTCGAGCGCCGAGCGGGCACGGCCGGGCACGGCTCGTACGCCCGGCTCGGCACTCATCTGGACCTTCGACTACGGCCGCCTTCACCATCCCCTCGCGCCGCTTCCACGGCGGCTGAAGCTTCCGGCACCGACGGGCATCGAGGGATTCGGCAACGGCTCGACGCTCAGCTTCTCCGTCGGAGACCACCAGCTCCAGGCCTTCGTCCTCTTCGGCACAGGCGCGAGCCCGCGCGTCAGAGCGCTGGTGGTCGAGACGCTCGAGACGCTCCGGGCAACCGGGCCGGCGCTGCCGAACACGGAGAAGACGTTCACGCTCGGCCACTCCGTTGACGGACGCCCGATCCGGGCGGTCCGGCTCGGCGACCCCCGCAGTCCGCGCACGCTGCTGATCGTCGGCTGCATCCACGGGACCGAATGCGCCGGTACGGCGATCACGCTCGCGCTGATCAACGACCCGTTCGGCCTGCGCTCCGACGTCTGGGTGATCCAGAACCTCAATCCGGACGGGCTCGCCGCGGGGACGCGCCAGAACGCGCGCGGCGTCGACCTCAACCGCAACTTCGGCTCCGGCTGGCGCCGGACCGGAAAATCCTTCTCGCTCGAGTATTCGGGCCCGCGGCCGTTCTCGGAGCCCGAGACGCGGATCGCCCGTAGCCTGATCGAGCGGATCCACCCGCAGGTGACGATCTGGTTCCATCAGCACGCCGACCTCGTGCGAGCCTGGGGCGCCAGCATTCCCGCGGCACGCGAGTACGCGAAGCTCGTGGGTCTCCCGTTCCGAGCACTCCCCTGGCTCGCCGGCACGGCGCCGAACTGGCAAAACCACCGCTTCCCCGGCAGCGCCTCGTTCGTCGTCGAGCTACCTGCAGGCCAACTCAGCTTCGGCTCCGCAAGGCGTTACGCGGACGCCATCGTGGAACTCGCCGGGTAGCCGGTTGTCCCGCACAGCCTGGAAGCCCAACCGCTTGGCAATGAGATCCTCGGGAAGTAGCGGGGGCCGGGTTTGGTCACGTATCCCCGACTTCCTCGCCTACCGGTTTAGCGAGGTTCGGGCATTCCCCTGAAGCCAGGCAGCATTGACTCTGCCCCCCGGACGCGATACGTCGTGGCACCGGCGAACGCCGCGGCAAACGTCTCGCTTGCGAGGTCGGCGGCGATCTCCGGATCGCCCGTTCGGCACATGAAGAATCCGAGCAGCGGCCTGATGTGACGGACGTAGAAGACCGCAAACGCTTCAGTGGATCCCTCTGTCACAGCCCGGAAAAGCTGTCTATTCCGTTTGGGGCATGTCGTACCTCAGTAGCGAGGAGTGACCAAACCGGGCCGCGCATCATCTCGGATACGTCGGACGGATCGTCAGCACCGACTGAGCGACCTGCGATGCAGACCGCTCAGGAGGTATGGCGAGGGCAACGCAGACCGTTCAGACGCTTTCCTCGCCCGGGAGCCAAAGGGCACTCGCGGGAACCGCCCAGATCCTCTCAGTCAACGGTCGAGTCTGCGAGCCGGTGTAGAGAACGATGCCGGCACCGAACTGGGTACCGCGTGAGTCACGCAGCCTGGCCATCGCGCGGTAATCTTCGTGTCGGACAGTCGCGCCGGCCTTGCACTCCACGCAGGCGATGTCACCTGAGCGAGACTCCAGGACCACGTCGATCTCGTCCCCTGTCGATCGGTCGCGATAGTGATGCTGCGTTACCGACGTCTCGGCCGAATCCAGGAGGCGAGCGATCTCCATGGCGACGAAGTTCTCGAAGAGCTTCCCGGTGATCTGGTCGTCGGATGCTGCGCGTCGTTCGTCAGCGCCGAGCAGATATGCGAGCAGGCCAGAGTCGATCACGTAGACCTTGGGAGTCGTGACCTCGCGGCTCCTGAT
>DASZLW010000342.1:0-9109 GCA_035552175.1 Gaiellaceae bacterium
TCCCGCCGCTGGGATTTGCCCCCAATCCGAGCGCGACGTTTCCTGACGCAGTCTTCAGGACGGTGCCGCAACCGTCCTCGGCGCTGACCGAGGTGGAGAACGTGCTCCCGGCCTGCACGACTGCCGCCGGCTGGCCCGTGATCACGAGCTTCGCGACGGTCAGTGCGGCATCGGCTCCTTGAAGGGCGAAGTCGTTTCCTGTGCCGCCGAAGTCGTTCGACTGCTTGACGGCGCTGTGCCAGCTGTAGTCGAAGCAGGCCGTCGAGATCGGCGGCGCCGTGAGTGTCACGGACATCGTCAATGCCTGCCCGGGAGCCAGGCCGTCCTTGGACGTGGCGGACCGGAGCTCGAGGACACCCGCGTCGATCGCGGCCGACCAGCCCGTCTGCCCGCCGGAGGCGACGGGCTGGGTCACCGAGACGCTCGAAAACCGGGACGGCACGAGGAAGTTGGCCGAGCCGAGCGTCTGATTGCTCTTCGGGTCGTTCTGCAGCGTCAGCATGTACGTCACCCCTGCTGCGCCGGCAGCGGCGAGGGATGGAGTAAATGATGTCTCGTATTGCTTCGTCGAAGGTGCGGCGTCGGCGAGCCCGCCGATCGTCATCGCAACTACGACGAGCAGCCCGACGAGAATCGAGCCACGCACGCCTCTTCCAAACCACAGTGTTCCGCAGAGCCGCTTCATAATCACGCTTCCTTTTCTAACCGTGGGGGAATCGATTCAGCCGCGACGATCCGCAAATCGCCTCAACATCCGGTCAGGGGGTAGTCAACCACGCACGTACCGACGGTTCAAGCTCAGCCTCATCACCGGCGCCCACGCCTCCCGGCTTCGCGTCCACGCTCGTGGTGCACGAGCCGGTCGATTCCAACCCCTCGACGCGCTGCGCCCAAGCGGCCCAGCGAGAAGCGAGCGGTCGTCTTGCCCTCGGCCAAGTCTTCGTCGTCTCGCACGTTGATGATGTCGCACCCTGCGCGGGAGCCTGGTTTGGCGCACCCGAGGTCACGGATAGGTGGGGACCTCGACAGGCTCCACCGTTACGGGGTTGGTCGAGGTCACCGGGCCACCGGTGCTGTTGATGATGCCGGCCGCATCCCCCAACGAGCTTCGGCGGAAGACACCGTCGCTCGTGCTCACGATCAGGCGCTACGAGCGACTGACGTCTCGTAGCGTCGAGGTCGCGGACACGAGTTCGTCGGCTCGCCGGATCTCGCTACCTGGGGACGCACCTAGAGCGAAAGCAGGCTGGACTCGCCGACGGCGAGTCCAGCTCTCGATGAACTCTGGGATGCTCAGCCGGATCGGAGGTCGGAGTCAACATAGGTAAGCAGACCCCGCGGGCCCCGCTGAGGGCAAACCAATCGAACACACGAAGGAGGCGACGAGCCTTTGTTCGGCGTCAGTAATGAGCAGCCTGAAGGCCAAGAAATGAAAGAGCCCCGGCTGCGGCACCCGGGGCTCTTTCTTTGAGGCGGTGCGCTTGCGAGGGATCCGGAGAGCCAGCTCTGCGGCGTAGCTGCTCTCGCGGACCTGAATCCTCAGCGCTCCCCCCGCACCCTCCGGAGTCCGTCAGGTGCAAGGTTGTGACCCGCACTCTAGAAGCGAAGGTCGTACCTGTCAAGTGCACTGGTCAAGTATCCCTCGATCGTGTAAGTTGACCGGTAGAAACCACTGTCCGAGCGGGTTTTCCCCGCATTCGAGCTTGACCACTGTCTTTTCTGGCATGTCCCTTTTGGGGGATTGCGGCGCAAGTCAACCTGCTGCAGACTTCGCGAACCATGACGACACGTGCCACCCGCGGGCTTTCAGCGCTCCCCAGAGGATCGCGTCTTGGCGACCGCGTGCGGCAGCTCCGGGTGGCCGCCGGGCTCACGCAGACCGAGCTTGCGCGCGAGCGTTTTTCGAAGGAGTACATCTCGCAGATCGAGCGGGGCAAGACACGCCCGACGACGGAGACGATCGAATGGCTGGCGCTGCAACTCGGCGTCGACGCGACGTTCCTCGCAAGCGGCGTCTCGAGTGACGAGCGTGCCCGCGCCGAGGCCGTACTCGCCCGTGCGGAGGCGCTGACCGAGAAGCGCGAATACGAGGCGGCGATCGACGAATATTCCCGCGCACTCGGAGCCGTGGTCGCGACGGGTGCAGTCGAGCTGCAGGTCAGGCTTCTCTCCGGCGAGGCCTGGGCGCGGCTCCGCAGCGGAGAGGTTCGCGCCGCGCTCGAGCTGCTCGATCAGGCTCGCTCCCTCGTCGAGCGACCGGAGTTCTCCGATCTCGAGCGAGCCGAGGTTCTCTTCCGGCTGGGCGTCGGCCGCTACCTGATCTCGAGCATCGCAACGGCTCTCGCGCTGTTCGGCGAGGCCTACGGGCTCGCGGCGCGCTCCGAGCTGCCGTCGGACACGCTCCGTGCGAGCATCCTGACCTGGCGCTCGCGCTGCTACCGCCGGCAGCGCGACTACGAGGCCGCCCGTGAGGATGTCGAGCGCGCTCTCGAGCTCGCGGAATCGATGGGCGATGCCTTCGCACTCGGTGACGCGTATTTCCAGGCTTCGCTCGTGGCAGAGCGCGACGGGCACTGGGTGCTCGCGCGCACGTACGCAGAGCGGGCGAAGAGTCTTTTCGAGGAGGCGGCCGACCGGGCGAACGTCGGCAAGATCCTCAACAACCTGGGCGGCCTCGAGTTCTTGCTCGGGAAGCCCGAGGTGGCAATCGAGCGGCTGAAGGAAGCGTTTGCCATCGCCCTCGATCACGGTGACGACAACGACGTGGCGACGAGTGTCTCGTCGCTTGCACAGGTGTACCTGAGGACCGGCGATCCGATCCTGGCCGAAGAGCACGCGCGGCACGCGCTGCGCACGCTCGAGGGCCGGGAGGATCGCGTGGACGAGATCGGCAACGCGCGGCTAGTGCTCGGCCGCGCGCTGCTCGACCAAGAGCGGCTCGACGAGGCCGAGGACGTGCTGAACGAGGCGGAAGACGCATTCGCCCAGCTCTCCTCCGGGTCGCATCGGGCCGCCGCGTGGGTTGCGCGAGGCGATCTAGCTCAGCGTCGCGGCGATGACCGCGCCGCCGCCGTGCTGTACCGGCGTGCGGCGGAGACGCTGCAGGACTTCAGGTTCTAGGGCGAGAGGAGGTGACAAACCACTGTGACAAGACTCTTCATCAAGCTGACCGGCAAGCGCGGATTCGTGCTCGTGGCAGGTGTGGTGGCGGCGGCGCTCAGCGCCAAGGGGCACGGCCTTCTCCACATCGACGGATTCCAGGACGGCGTCTAGCCGTTCGATCCGGTCTCATAAGAGTTAACGCTTTCAAGGCATAGGCACGACGCGCCTGATCTGCGGAGGTCGTTTTCTCGGCGCGCCGGAGTTCCAACAGCAACACGCACCGCACGAACGGAGTCCACCCACATCGAGGGGTTCGCGGCAGCCATGCCGCGAACCCCTCGTTTCGTTCCTGCAGCCGTTCGTCCGCTCGTCGGTCTTCCCGGCTGGGGGCCGTCCTGCACCGGGGTCACGCCTTCGATGAGTCACGGCAGCCGGAGGATGAACGGGCCGCCGGAAAGCGAGAAGACGAACCGGCCCGGCGTCGCTCCACGTCTTCTCCGCCGGAAAAGGGTGGCGGCGGCCCAGGGGAAGGCCGCCGCCGGGGGAGAGAACGTGTATTGGGTGACGCATGGTTTCGCGCGCCGCGGGAGGATTCCTTCCAGCGCCGCGCGCTTGGGGCGGGCGGGATCGTCGAGCGCGGGTACAGTGGCTTGCGTGGATGTTTCGCTGCCGCGCCTGAGCCGGCTGGCGGTCTCCGAGCAGCTCTACCGACGGCTCGCGCTTGCGAGCGCGGTGATGCTCATCGTGATCGTCGCCTCCGGGACGACCGTCAGGCTGACCGCATCGGGGCTCGGCTGCGAGCACTGGCCCGGATGCCAGGCGGGCGACCCGTTTCCGAAGACCGGCTACCACTCCTACGTCGAGTTCTCGAACCGCATCGTGGCGACCTTCGCGATCCTCGCGACCCTCGCCGCCTTCGTGGCATCGCTGAAGTTCGCGGGCGCGACCCGCTGGGTGCGCTGGGTCGCCGGCGCGGCGTTTGCCGGCACCCTCGCCCAGGCGCCGCTCGGTGCGGTCACCGTCTATTACAAGCTCAACCCGTGGCTTGTCGGCACGCATTTCCTGCTTTCGATCGTGGTACTCGCGCTCGGCGTGCTGGTGGCGCTCGAAGCCTGGAATATCCGGGGGGAGCCCGTCCCCCTCCGCCTGCGCCAGCTCGGCGCGCTCACCGGCGTAGCCTGCGGAACGCTGATCCTGTCGGGCGTGCTCACGACCGCGGCGGGCCCCCATTCAGGGGGGACACACGTGCCGCGGATCTGGAAGTTCCAGCCTGCGGTCTGGCTGCACGTCAGGGCGACGGCCGTGTTCTTCGTCGCGTTTCTCGTCCTCGTCGCATGGCTCGGCATGCGGATGAGCCGGCGGCATCTCTACACGGCTCTCGTCGTGCTCGGGCTGCTCGTCGTGCAGATGACGATCGGAGAGATCCAGTACCGGACGCACCTGCCGCTCGGGCTCGTGATCGCGCACGTGACGATGGCGGCGGTCGTCTGGGCCGCGACCGTGGTGTTCGTCGCCACGCTCTGGCGCCCCAGTAGACTGGGTTGATGGAGGGTACGGAGCTTCGCGTAGAGAGCCGTCCGAACCTCGACCGGCCGGTGATGGTGTGCACGTTTCGGGGCTGGAACGACGGCGGTCAGGGTGCTTCGCTCGCGGGATCGTTCCTGTCGAGGGCGTGGGAGGCGGAGACGTTCGCGGACATCGACCCGGAGCTCTTCTTCGACTTCCAGATGACGCGCCCGCACGTCGCGCTCGTCGACGGCGAGCGCCGGATCGACTGGCCCGACAACTAGTTCCAGTACGCGCGGATCGGTGGGACGAAGGACGCGGTGCTGCTGACGGGAACGGAGCCGAGCCTTCGCTGGCGTGCCTTCAGCGCGCTCGTGAGCGGCTTCGCGACCGAGCTCGACGTCTCGATGGTGGTCACCCTCGGCTCGCTCCTCGCCGACGTCCCGCACACCCGTCCCTCCCCGGTCACGGCCAGCGCGACCGACGAGGACGTCCTCGAGGAGCTCGGCCTGCAACCGTCGCTCTACGAAGGGCCGACGGGTGTCGTCGGCGTCCTGCACGACGCCTGCCGCGTGGCCAAGATCCCCTCCGTCTCGTTGTGGGCGGCCGTTCCGCACTACGTTCAGCTCACACCGTCCCCGCGCGCGGCGAAAGCCCTGTGCGACCGGCTCGCCGTCCTCCTCGACGTGCCGCTCGACACCTCGGAGCTCGACGAGGCGAGCGAGGCCTACGTCCAGCAGGTCAGCGAGGCCGTCGCGGCCGACGAGGAGACGGCTGCCTACGTGGACGAGCTCGAGAGCCGGGTCGAGGAGGAGCTCGACGACGACGGTGAGATCCCGTCCGGCGAGACGCTCGCGGCCGAGCTGACGCGCTTCCTACGGGAGCGCGAGCAGCACGACGACGGCCCGCCGACGCCGTAGCTCGCGACGATTTGCGACGACCCCGGTTCGCGCAGGCCCGAGAAGTTCCGCCTACCCGAACGTGAATGCGTACGCCTGGACGCCCGGCGTGAACGAGAGCTGGACGAGCGCCTTGCGCGACTGGGTCGAGCTCTCGAGCGTGTAGAGCTTGTAGGAGTCGATGTCCAGCGTCGTCGTCGGCTTTCCGTCGATCGAGACGTTCACCTTGCCCTTGCCGCCGAGCACCAGGTAGACGTCCTGCCCCTCGTAATGGAGCGCGAGGCCGGCGTTCGTCCCCGCGACGGCGACGTCTGGCTTGACCTGCCAGTTGCCGGAGTAGGAGAGCGCGTTGAGGGGCAGCGTGATGTGGGGCGGATAGTCCTTCAGCTTTCCCTGGGCGATCGGCGCGCCCTTGTAGCGTGAGGCGTCGAGCCGGATGTAGCCGAGATACGATTCGGGCGTCAACTCCTCCTCGGGCGTGATGTCGGGGACGGCGCTCGCGTCGTTGTAGACGCCGAGGAGCTGCTTGATGTCATCCTCCATCGTCTGGTAGCCGCCCTCGCCGGTCGAGTAGGCGCGGATCCGTCCCTGCTGGTCGATCAGGTAGTCGGCCGGCCAGTACTCGTTCGAGTAGTTGTTCCAGGTCGCGAAGTTGTTGTCCTGGACGACGGGGTACTTGATCCCGAGCCGCTTGATCGCCGCGGCGACGTTCGAGGCGACGTGTTCGAACGCGAACTCGGGACTGTGGACGCCGATGATCTGGAGGCCGTACCGGTGGTACGCCGAGTACCAGGACTCGAGGTGGGGGAGCGTGCGGAGGCAGTTGATGCACGAGTACGTCCAGAAGTCGAGGAGCACGACCTTTCCACGCAGGGCCGCGACCGACAGCGGCTTCGAGTTGAACCACTGCCCGCCTGCGATGATCTCCGGCGCCGACTTGACGTAGACCGGCAGGTTCGACGCGCCCGGCCCCGCCGAAGCGACCGGCGTCGTGGTCGTGGGAGGCGAGGCGTCCAGAATCGACCGCTTGTTGCCGCTGATCTTGCGCAGCTCGCT
This sequence comes from Gaiellaceae bacterium, assembly GCA_035552175.1. GTDB lineage: Bacteria > Actinomycetota > Thermoleophilia > Gaiellales > Gaiellaceae > PALSA-600. Next base: position 6,564 of record DASZLW010000342.1, read on the forward strand.
GGCGGCCGTCGACGTCTCCTCGACGTGCTTCTGGAGCGCCGACGTATATCCGGGAAGCGCCGTCTGGAACCGGCTGTCGAGGTTGAAGGTGATGCCGAGCGCAACGAGGGCGATCACGATCCCGGAGGCGAAGCGGAGCCTCGTGGCCTGGGCGCGGAGCCGTCCCGCGGCGCGCTTCCCTCCGAGGGCGATCAGGAGCATCGGCAATGCCGCTCCGATCGCGTAGGCGACCGTGAGGAGGATCACGCGGAACCCGACCCGGTTCGTCGCGGCTGCGGCCGAGATTCCCGCGAGCACCGGCCCTGCGCACGGCACGAAAACGAGCCCGAGAGAGGCGCCGAGGACGAACCCGCCTCCACCGGCCCGAAACCGCGTCAGGCGGGCGAAGGGCTTCTCGAGGACGAGCCCGATCTGCGGCACGAGGAGCGTCGCTGCGACGACGAAGAGCAGGCCGATCGCGATGTTCCGGAGCAGATCGTCCGGAAGCCCGAGCTCGCCGAGGAGCCAGGTCGCAAAGAGGGTGAAGACGACGAAGCTGCTGATCAGCCCCGCGATGATGGGCAGCGGCCTGCGCCCGGACGCGCCGCCCGCGAGCAGGATCGGCAGGACCGGAAGGACACACGGGGAGATCGCCGTGATGATTCCCGCGAGGAACCCGATTCCGAGCAGGACGACCACTCCTTCGAGGGTAGCCGGGTTCCGATTAACACGCTCTTACGTTTCACGGGACGAGCATCGGTGCGACCTCGGCCGGCGCTGTAGCCGTCTCGGAGGCGTGCCGACCGGAGTCGCGCGCGCAAAGGCAGCCGCCGGCTCGACGGCGGCTACTCAGGCTCTGATGCGGGAGCCGGCTCGGCGGGCGCTCCGCCCGGCTCGGCCGCGGCCGGCTTGCGCCTGCGTCTGCGCCGCCGGGGCTCGGGAGCCGAGCCGTCGCCGTTTCCGGCAGGTGGGGATGCCGCCGTGCCGTCCGGGTCGCCGGCCAGGGCCTCGACCGCTCCGGTCTCGGGAGCCGAGCCGTCGCCGCCCTTCTTCTTGCGCCGCCGCCGGCGGCGCGATCGGGCCGGGCCCGACTTCGGAGCCGGGAGATCGTCGGCCAGCGCGGAGGCGATCTCCTCGACGGTGCCAAGCTGTTCGCGAGCCTCGTCGAGGAGCTTCGTCGCGCGGGGGGTGTAGCCCTCGGCGGTCGCGAGCAGCGCCGCGCCGACCTCGCGCGGCATCTCGAGCGCCGCCCGCACGAGGCGCGCCGCGTTCTCCTCGTGACGGTTGCCGCGGGAGTTCGCGAGTGCGCCGAGAAGCCTCTTCGCGTCCGGATACTCCTGCGACGCCTTCCGATCGAGGGTCTTCCGCACCGCCCGCGCGAGCCGCCATGTCCAGCGGGCAAGGATCTGCTCAGGAGCGTCGGGTCGCCCGTCGGCGATCGCGCGCAGCAGGGTCCGGACGCCGGCGGAACGATCCTTCTCCCAGGGGGGCGCCTGCGTGATGAGAGTGACGAGATCGTCGAAATCGGCGCGGTCGACGCGCATCGAGACCCGGTCGGCGAGTGCGATCAGCCGCAGCCGCCGATTCGGGTTCTGCGCGGCACAGGTCGAGAGGAATGTCTCGAGTGCGCCCTTCGACGCGCCGCGCTCCGTGAACTTCTGCACGAACGTCTGCCGTTCGTCGAAGCGCATCTGCCGTCCGGCGATCGTCGCCCAGAACCGCTGCTCGTCGTCGTCCAGGAACTTGGGGTCGATGCGCTGCCACTCGCGCTGGATCACGCCGAGGCGGCGAGCGACGTCGGGGGTGACCGGGACGAGCCAGTTCGTCGGCGTCAGCTTGCGACGGGCGCGACGCTGAGTCCTCCGTCGCGGCGCCGGCGTGACGCGCGCGCCTTCGCGGTAGAAGTCCGCGCCGAGGAGCGAGTGCAGCGAGACGACCCGGTCGGAGTGGGTTGCCGCCTTGCTGACGAAGTCGACGACGATCCCCGCCTCCTTGCGCGGATGGATGCGCATGATCCGCCCGATCCGCTGCTGGTAGACGCGCTTCGAGGCAGTTGGCGCGAGATGCATGACGACCGTCGCGCGAGGCGAGTTCCAGCCCTCCGCGAGCAGCATCGCGTTGATCAGCACATCGATCTCGCCGCGCTCGTAGGCCGCGAGGATCGCGGCGAGCTTGACCGGCGGGGTCTTCCCGGAGACGGCCTCCGCCTTGACCCCGGCGGCGCGGAAAGCGGTCGCGAGGTTGTAGGCGTGGTCGACTCCGGCCGCATAGACGATGCCGGGGGAGTCGTCGAAACGCTCGCGGTAGAGCGTCGCAGCGGCCATGTTCAGCGCCTCGTGGTCGAGCGCCGCGGCGAGTGCGCGCTCCTCGAAGTCGCCGCCGACGATCGGCACCGAGTTGATCGCAGCCACCGGCGGCACGCGGAGGCACCGGAGCGGAGCGATCAACCCGCGGCGCGCCGCGTCGGCGAGGGGAAGGTCGTCGACCGACGCGGGGAAGACGTCGGACACCTGCTTCGCGATCAGCTCCTCTGTCGCCGTCATGCCGATGTAGATCGGCTCCGACAG
>DASZLW010000343.1:0-9072 GCA_035552175.1 Gaiellaceae bacterium
AGTCTCGTGGAGTTGGCGCGGGACGTTTCAGGCATGCGGGCGCAGGCCTCCTTTCGAAGGAACTTCGTGGTAAAGTGGAGGGCGTCTCCGGAAAAAGGAACGCGAAGAAGCGGAGACGACCTCCGGTAATATACGGAGGTAACCTCCACTTGTCAACCCCGATTTCAGGAATCCGTGATGACAGACACCGAGATTCAGCTCCGGCGGCCGATGAGGGCCGATGCCCGCCGCAACTACGAGAAGATCGTCCTGGCGGCCCGTTCGCTCTTCGCGGAGGTCGGCACCTCGGCGCCGCTCGAGGACATCGCCGAGCGCGCGGAGGTCGGGATCGGGACGCTCTACCGGCATTTCCCGACGCGCCAGGCGCTGCTCGAGGCGGTCTACGTGGACGAGGTGCAGGCGATGGCGCGCGCCGCCGACGAGCTCGCCGGAGAGCCGCCGTGGGAGGCGCTCTCGCAGTGGCTGCACCAGTACGTCGGTTTCGCGGCGACGAAGCGTGCGCTCAACGAGGCGCTGCTCGAGGCCGCGCCCGACTCGGACGTCCTGTTCCTCTGCCGCACCGCGATCGCCGGGGCGGGGACGAAGCTCGTGGAGCGCGCTCAGGAGGCCGGCGAGATTCGCGCCGACACGGACTTCATGGACATCGGCCGGATGGTCTCCGGGATCGCGATGGTGCCGGTCGCCGACGAGGGACAGAAAGAGCGCCTGGTGACGCTCGCCCTCGACGGCCTGCGCTACCGGCCCACTTCGCGCGAGCGGTAGCGGGGGGCCGAGGGAGTTCGAGCTCGGCGCGAGTGCCTGCTTCTGAAGCTCGGCGAGCTTCGGTCGAGCGGGGCCGGGAGCGCTCGAAGACGGATCCGGTCAGTGCGTGATCTGCCCGCCGTCGGGCACGAGCTTCCACCCCTTCGGGGCCGCCCCGGCGACCTTTGTGGGCACCTGGACGTCGATCTTCCCGTGCGAGCTCTTCGGCAGGCGTCCCTTGAAGACGATCGTGGTCGGCCCGACGCCGAGGTGATACGGGCTCACGAGCGTTCCCTTCACGACCGAGCCGCCCGCGATCTCGAACGTCGAGCCTGCGATGTCGAACGCTCCGGAAGTCTGGATCTTGCCCGTCGGCGCCAGCAGGAACGCGCCGGAGCAGCCGAAGGTGCCCTTCGCGGTGACCCGGACCATGCCGCGGTTCGTGAACAGCCTCGTGCCGTCCATGCTCATGCCCTCTGAGCTCGATGCGACGATGCCCGTGTTGACGAAGCTCGGGACCTGGATCTGCTGAACCTGCCCGCTGCCGAGGTCGGTGAAGGTGCCCGAGTTGGTGAACGGCGTGGTGCCGACCAGGTTCGAGTTCCCGGCAGTCGGCTCCCAGACGAACGTGCCCGCGTTGCCTGCTCCTCGGGTTGCCGTGATCGTCGCGCTGACGTCGAGGGCCCACGTCTTCGGGATCACGCCGATGAGGGTTGTCGGCACGCCGATGTCGATCGTCCCCTTCGAGCTCGGCGGTAGCCCGGCCGCGAAGGAGACCGCCGTCGGCGCGACCCCGAGCCGGTACGGGCTCGTGAGCACGCCCGATGTCACAGCTCCACCGGCGATCTTGAACGTCGAGCCCGCGATGTCGAGCGCCCCGGTAGCGCGGATCGAGCCGCCGCTGTCGAGGATGAACGTCCCGGCGAGCTCGAAGGTGTCCTTCGCGTCGACCTCGACGACGCCCTTGTCGTCGAAGACGTTCGCCGCACCGGCCGTCTGGAGGCCGGGGCAGGAAGAGCGCACGGTGCCCGTGTTGACGAAGTCGGCGACCTCGATCTGCTGCGTGAAGGCCGTGCCGACGTCGACGAACGTCCCGGCATTCGTGAACGTCCCGGTATCGGCGAGCTCGGAGTCGTCCGTGTTCCAGGTGAACGTCCCGTTGTTCCCCGCCCCCGGAGATGCGGACATGACTGCGCCCGAGAGCTCTGTGACGCTCCAGCCCGCGGGGATCGTCCCCGAGAGGTTGCAGGTGCCGATGAACTTGTTGTTGTCCCCGCCGAGGGTGAACGAACCGCTCGTGCCCGCCCCCATCGTCTCGGTCACGTTCAGGGGCCCGAAGGCGGGAAGGTCGCTCGTGCAGTTGATCGAGCCGCCGGCGTCGGCCAGCCCGATCGGCACCGCGCCGAGCCCCAGCACACAGGCGAGGGCGAACGCCGTTCCCGCCATCCTCACGAGCTTCGATCCGAGCGTGGCCTTCATCTCCCACCTTTCTCCGGGTCGCCCGGGCGGCGACGTCGGCTTGACGGTAGGAGACGGCCGTCCCGGAAACGTTACGGCTTCGGGGCGCTCCGCACCGGTGTGCGACCCCTGCGGTTCGTTCCTCGCTCGTTGCCGTGCTCGGGCCGGGCAACTCCGAGCCGCTCGAGGAGCGGCGGAACGTGTTGCCTGTTCCGACTAGGGCCTGTCCCCGATCAGGGTGTCTCGGCGCGATCGGGGACAGGCCCGATCGTGTTGCCTGGTTTGAATGGGGCCTGTCCCCAGTGGGAGGAGAGCTGGCCGCGGCTCGAACGGCTTGCGGCGGCGCGTTCCCGCGTCCCGGCTCCCGCTGCTCCGTGCGGCGCTGTGAGAATGGGGTCGTGCCGGCGCAAGCCACGATCGGCGTTCTCTCGCCCGGGGCCATGGGCAGCGCGCTTGCCCGGGTGTGGGAGCGTGGCGGCGCCCGCGTGGTCTCGACCGTCGCCGGCCGAAGCCTCCGCACGCAGGCGCTCGCGGCCGGGCTCGAGCTCCTGGCGGGCCTCGTCGAGGTCGTCGAGCTCGCCGACATCGTCGTCAGCGTCGGTCCCCCCGAGCGCGCCGTCGAGTTCGCCGCGGCGATCGCGTCGGCGTGCCGGACGGCAGATCGGCATCCCCTCGTCGCCGACCTCAACGCGATCTCGCCGCAGACGGTGGAGCTCGTCGCCGCCGAGCTCGACCCGGCCGGGTGTGAGCTTCTCGACGGCTCGATCAGCGGCGGCCCGCCCACTCCTGACACCCGGACCGTGCTGTATCTCTCGGGGCCGTCAGCCGAACGCCTCGCATCGTTCTCGGCGGCGGGACTTCGCACGCGGATCGTCGGGTCGAGCCCGGGAGTCGCGTCGGCGCTGAAGATGTGCACCGCCTCGGTGTACAAGGGGTTCACCGGGCTTCTGCTCCAGGCGCTGCTCACGGCCGACAGCTACGGCCTCGCCGACCTCGTCCTCGCGGATCTCGGGGACTCGTTCGGCGGTTCGGCTGCCGGGGCGCCCGCCCGGCTCGCCCTCGCGGCCTCGAAGTCCGATCGCTACCCGGCCGAGATGCGCGAGATCTCCCGCACCCAGCGGGAGGCCGGCGTCGGGGGCGAGCTGTTCGCGGCGATGGCCGAGGTGTTCGAGCGTCTCGCGGCGACCGACCTCGCTACGCTCTCACCGGAAGAGGCGGCGCGCGTCTCCGATCTCGGTGAGGTCCTCGCCCGCGCCGCTCACAAGAGCTTGCGGTAGACGAAGAAGCCCGAGTGCTCGGCGACCTTGTCGTACAGCAGCATCGCCGTCGAGTTCGTCTCGTGGGCCTGCCAGTACACGCGTGAAGCGCCTGAATCGAGGGCCCGCTCGTACACGGCCTCGATCAGCGCCCGGCCCACCCCGCGGCCGCGAAGCTCGGCTCGCGTGAAGATGTCCGCCAGGTAGCAGATCGGATCGATCGCGGTCGTGCTGCGATGGAAGAGGTAGTGCGTGAGGCCCACCAACTCGCCGCCGATCTCCGCGACGAGCGCATGGAGGGGCTCGACCCGATCGAGGAGCCGCTCCCAGGTCACGTCGGTGAACTCCGGCTCGAGTGCCGTCCCTCCGGATCAATCGAGAAGTGCACGCAGATCGTCGAGGCGCACGAGGCCGTGCGGGAGCGACCGGCCCCGGTTCGCGAAGATCTCCGCGGGCGTGCCGGGATCGCCGAGGCACGAGACGACGAGGGTCGCCTCGGAGAAGTCCTCGCCGCCCGTGTAGCTGCTGACCGTGATCGCGCAGCGGAGGCCCGTCGCGGTCGCCGCCAGGAGGCCGTTGCGAGAGTCCTCGATCGCGAGCGCTTCACCCGGGGAGATGCCGAGGCGATCGAGCGCGAGCTCGTAGATCGCCGGGTGCGGCTTCTTGTGCGCGACCGCATCACCGGCGAAGACCGTGAACCACGCGGCTCGCTCGGCCCCGAGCGTGCGCGCGAGGATCGCCCTGACGGACGGCTCCGCAGACGTCGAGGCTGCGGCGACCCGCACGCCCGCGGCGTGAGCCTCGTCGACCACCCGCACGATGCCCGGCCGGGGTGCGAGCGAACCGCCGCGGACGAGCTCGCCGAAGATCTCGGTCTTCCGCGCGTGCACGCGGCCGACCCACGCGCGCCGGCCTTCCGGATCGCCGGGGATGTCCCCGCCGCGGGAGAGCTCCGCCGTGAGCGCGCTCTCGATCCGTTCCTTTCCCCCGCCGATCGAGAGCTTCACCGCGTACTCCGCCTCGGACCAGCGAAGCGGAAGCCCGGCCTCCGCAAACGCCTGGTTGAACGCCGGCAGGTGGCAGAGCCGCTCGGTGTCCGCGAGCACGCCGTCGCAGTCGAAGATCAACGCCTTCACCGGCGACATCTTGCGGGACGGCGAGGCGGCTGCCCGGCCGGGCGCCTTGAAAACCGCCGGGGCGACACGGTGTTTGACGCATGCACCCTCCCGCGGGTACCTTAGAGAGGCGCTGCCCCCGTGGTCAGTGCAGGGCGACGTGGCCTGAGAGCTCCTTTGGTGTGCTCTCGGGCCTTTTGCATTTAAAGATCCGGACTGACGCGACGACGTGGGAGGCTCCCGATGACGAAGTACAAGCTCGAATACATCTGGCTCGACGGCTACGAGCCGGTGCCGAATCTGCGCAGCAAGACGCAGATCAAGCAGTTCGACTCGTTCCCGACCCTCGAGGAGCTTCCGCTGTGGGGCTTCGACGGCAGCTCGACGCGGCAGGCCGAGGGCGGCGACTCCGACTGCATGTTGAAGCCGGTCGCCGTTTTCCCCGATCCGGCGAGGACGAACGGCGTGCTCGTGATGTGCGAGGTGCTGCTGCCCGACGACACGCCGCACCCGAGCAACAGCCGCGCGTCGATCCCCGACGACCCGGACACGTGGTTCGGCTTCGAACAGGAGTACTTCCTCTACCGCGACGGCCGTCCGCTCGGGTTCCCGCCGGAAGGCTTCCCGACCCCGCAGGGCGAGTACTACACCGGCGTCGGCTACAAGAACGTCGGCGACATCGCGCGGAAGATCGTCGACACCCATCTCGACTACTGCCTCGAGGCCGGGATCAATCACGAGGGCATCAACGCCGAGGTCGCGAAGGGCCAGTGGGAGTTCCAGATCTTCGGCAAGGGCTCGAAGCGTGCCGCCGACGAGGTGTGGATCGCCCGGTACCTGCTCCTGCGCCTCTGCGAGCAGTACCGCGTCGACGTGAACTTCCACCCGAAGCCGCTCGGCGTCGACGTCGACTGGAACGGCTCGGGCATGCACGCGAACTTCTCGACGAAGTACCTCCGCGAGGTCGGCGGCAAGGAGTACTTCGAGTCCCTGATGGCGGCGTTCGACGAGTACAAGCACGAGCACATCGCGGTCTACGGCCCCGACAACCACATGCGGCTCACCGGCCTCCACGAGACGCAGGCGATCGACAAGTTCAACTACGGCGTCGCGAACCGCGGGGCTTCGATCCGCGTCCCGCACAGCTTCGTGAAGGACGACTACCGCGGCTATCTCGAGGATCGCCGCCCGAACTCGCTCGGCGACCCGTACCAGATCGCGGGGCGGATCCTGGAGACGATCCAGATGGTCCCGATCGGCATTGCGGAGTCGCCGCTGAGCGTCGCGGAGCCGGCTGCGGTCTGAATAGCCGCGGTCTGACAGAGCGGTCTGACAGACGCGCCCTGACAGACCTCGCACGATCCTGCGGGCGAGCCCGGCGGTCAGCGCCGGGCTCGCCGCGATCGTCTTTCCGGGCCGGGTCGCGACCCCGCCCGCACGCACCCGGCGTGGTGCCGTGGCCGATCCTCAGTGCACGACGCAGCCGGCGCTCCGGCCCGAGGCCGGGAACGCGTGCGCAAGCGCCCGCGCGATCAGCCGCGCCCGGGCGGCATACCCGGGCGTGTTGTAGTGGATGCCGTCGTCGATGAACCATGCGTCTCGCGCGGCATCGCTCCAGGCATACACCCGCATGTTCTCGTGCGCGTGGCAAGCCCGGAGGAGCGCTTCGTTCCACTGCTCCATGTTCGCTTCGGCGTAGGGGCCCGACGAGAGCAGGGACTTGACGTCGACCCACAGGACGGGCTCGTTCCCGATCAGCGACATCATCTCCCGGATCCGCGCGTCGAGGCTCGTGTTCGAGCCCACGGCGACATTCGCGGCATCGTTGGTGCCGAGCGCCAGCACCCAGCAGCCGTGGTAGCCGTCGCGCTTCCATGCCTCCACGACCTCGGCGGCGTTCGGCTCGCCCTCGTAGGTCTCGACGACCGAGCGCGCGCCGGAGATCTCGAAGTGCTGGGTCGTGACCCCGATCCGGTCGAACCTGGCATCCATCCGCTCGGTCGGATTCGGGAGGTAGTCGGTCGAGATCAGCCCCTCGGAGGTCGAGTCGCCGATGTCGACGACGGCACGGCACGAGCTCCGGAGCGCCTTCGACACGAGCTTCTTCGGCGGTTGCCTCACCTGGTGCTTCTTCGGTGCCGTGGAAGCCACTGCCGGAAAGATCCGCGCTGGGGTGGTCCGAGCCGGTGAGATCTGTGCTGACGAGAGCCGAGCGGTGCGCTTCGCGGCCTTCGGGCCGCCCGGCGTCGCGTCGTGGCGCCCGTTGCCGGCCGCGGTGAGAACGGCGATCACCGAGACGAGTGCGATCAGCGCGGAGATCTGCAGGAGGGCGACGAAGCCGGGGCGTCCGCGTGAGCGCCGCATCCGCCTGACGGCAGCGCGCCTGCGGCGCCAGTCGACCCCGAACGTCCGCCGCCGGATCGGCTCCTCGAGGAATCGCCACGAGGCCGAGGCGAGCAAGATCGTGGCCGCCACCTGCAGTGCCGCCCGCAGAAGGTCGACCCGGTGCGCGCCGGCGGGCGTCGTGAGGGCGATCACGGGCATGTGCCAGAGGTAGATCCCGTAGGAGCGGACCCCGACGAAGCGCAGCGGCCGGGCTCCGAGCACGCGGCCGATCCGCGCGGCGGGATGGACGACCGCCGCGATCAGCACCGCCGTCGCGACGGAGAGCAGCACGAGCCCGCCCTGGTAGAGGAATGTCGAGTACTCGCTCGTCTCCCAGACGAGCGCGGCGACGCCGACGAGCGCAAGGACGCCGACCGCATCGCAGAGCCTCCGGGCGCCGGCGGCGACGTCCACTCGAAGCCGGTTGCTCGGCCACACCATCGCGAGCGCCGCCCCGACGAGGAGGGCGAACGCGCGGGTGTCGGTGCCGAAGTAGACGCGCGAGGTGTCGAGGCTCGGCCGGTAGAGCACAGCCATCTCGACTGCCGAGGCCCCTGCGAGCGCGACCGTGAGCAGCGCGAGCCTCGGCCGCACTCCAGGGACGCGTGACCGCTCACGGACGAAGTGAGCGCCGAGCCCGAGTGCGATCGGCCAGACGATGTAGAACTGCTCCTCGATCGCGAGCGACCACAGGTGCCCGATCGGCGACGGCGGGCCGAAACGGGCGAAGTACGAGACGTGCTCGTAGATCAGCTGCCAGTTGCCGACGTAGAGGATCGACGCGGCGACGGCACCCGCGAACCCCGGCACGTGGCGTCCGGTCAGCGCGACCCAGGGCGAGACGACGAGAAGCATCGAGAGCAGGCCGGGGAGGAGCCGGCGGCCACGTGCCCGCCAGAAGTCGTCCAAACGGATCCGGCCGTCGGCCACCTGCGCGAGCAGCAGATCGGTGATCAGGTAGCCGCTGAGCGTGAAGAAGACGCCGACGCCGAGCAGCCCGCCCGAGGCCCAGCCGAACCCGAGGTGGTAGAGCACGACCGCCGACACCGCGAGCGCGCGCAGCCCGTCGAGTCCCGGCAGGTACCGGCGTCCGCCGGTGACGGACTCAGGCACCGCGAGCGTCGACCGGCAGCGAGATGTCGTGCACGAGCGAAAGCTGTCCGCGTGCGGTATGGGCTCGGTTCGAGCCCGGTAGAGGCGGTGAACCGTCCGGTCTGGGCGGCCGGCGTGGCTATGGTCGGACGATGCTCGCGCTCGCCCGCCTGTGCTCCGACCGCCGCCGCGCGGTGCTCGCTCTGTGGGTCGTCGTCCTGATCGGGGTCGGCGTCGCCTGGCAGACCGCGGGTAACAGCTACTCGAGCAACTTCACCCTGGGGCACACCGGTGCGCAGCTCGCGGCGAACCTGCTCGAGACCCGTTTCCCGGCCCAGTCGGGCGACAGCGACCAGATCGTCTTCCACACGACCTCGGGCAGGCTCTCCGTGCCGAACGAGCAGGCAAGGATCTCGACGATGCTCCGGACCGTGCAGCGCCTCCCGCACGTGACCGGCGTCGTGAGCCCGTTCGATCCGAAGGCAGGGACGCGGATCTCGCCCGACGGGACGATCGGCTTCGCGACCGTGCTGTTCGACGAGCGGTCGAACGTGCTGCCGGCGAGCGCCGTCGACAAGGTCGTGAAGGCAGCGGAGGCGCTCCGGTCGCCCCGGCTCGAGGTCGAGCTCGGCGGCCAGGCGATCGAGCAGAGCGAGCAGGCCGCCCCGGGGGCGAGCGAGGGCATCGGCGTGCTCGCAGCAGTCGTCGTCCTGCTCGTCAGCTTCGGTTCCTTCCTCGCGATGGGCCTCCCGATCGTCACGGCGCTCTTCGGGCTCGGCACGGGCGTCGGCCTGATCGGCCTCGGCACGCACGTGATCAGCATGCCGAACTTCTCGATCGAGCTCGCCGCGCTGATCGGGCTCGGGGTCGGGATCGACTACGCCCTCTTCATCCTCACGCGGTACCGCGAGATCTACCACGAGAACGGGGGCGACGTCCGCGAGGCGGTGCTGCTCGCGATGGACACGGCGGGACGAGCCGTGCTCTTCGCCGGCGCGACCGTGGTGATCGCGCTGCTCGGGTTG
>DASZLW010000344.1:0-5242 GCA_035552175.1 Gaiellaceae bacterium
CTCCCGCTACCTCGGGAACGCGGTGCTCTCGCTGCTCACGAAGATCGCATCCGGTTACTGGCACGTCGCCGACTCGCAGGCCGGCTACACGGCGATCTCGCTCGCGACGCTCGACCGCCTCGACCTCGATCGCGTCTACCAGCGCTACGGCTTCCCGAACGACCTGCTCGTGCACCTGAACGTCGTGAACGCCCGCGTCCGGGACATCCCGTCCCGCCCGATCTACAACGTCGGCGAGCGCTCGGGGATCCGGATCCGCAAGGTCGTCCCGCGCATCTCGTGGCTGCTCCTGAAGGGCTTCTTCTGGCGCCTGCGCGAGAAGTACGTGATCCGCGACTTCCACCCGCTGGTCTTCTTCTACCTCCTCGGCTTCCTGATGACCGCCGTCGGCCTCGCGCTCGGGATCGCAGAGACGGTGCTGAGGATCCTCGGCCACGGAATCCCGACAGCCACGATCGTCCTCGTAGCGTTGCTCCTGACCTCCGGCAGCCAGTTCACGCTGTTCGCGATGTGGTTCGACATGGAGTCGAACAAGGACCTGCGGTAGCCCCCAGCCGCTGCCGGGTTGCGCTCGTGGGCGAGCCCGCGGCGCCCGTCCGGCGCCGCGGGCTCACCGGTTGTCAGACGTTGAGCATGTAGAAGCCCGTCACGGGCTTTCCGACCGGGAAGTAGAGGTCGTCCGGCCGGGTGGCTGGATGGGCGCGAACGGTCGGCTCGTCCGCGGCATGCGCGACGACCTTTCCCGATCGCATCGCGACCCATCGGCCGTCATAGGGGTCCAGGTTCTCGGCGAGGAGGTTCTCGGCGAGGTGGATCTGCGTGTTGTCGCTCATACGAGGCTCCCTCCGGACTTGTGGTACTTGAGGATCCCCTCCGCGGCCCGGTAGGCGAGCGCGCCGACCGTCCCCGTCGGGTTGAAGCCCGCGTTCTGCGGGAAGTTGCACGCGCCGACGACGAACACGTTCGGCGTGTTCCACATCTGCAGGTAGCTGTTCACGACCGAGGTCGACGGATCGGCGCCCATGATCGCGCCGCCCGTGTTGTGGGTCGACTGGTAGGCGACCGTGTCGTAGTGCGCGGGCAGCGAGCCCGGGCCGCCGGTCACCTGGGGGCTCTCGGGCGTGGCCGGTCCCGTCGAGGTCGAGTTCGGGGCCATCTGCTGCATGATCTGCAGGGTCTTCTGCCCGGCGAACGCGATCATCGCGCGCTCGTTCGGCTCCCAGTCGAACGTGATCCTGAGGAGCGGCTGCCCGAACTTGTCCCGGTAGTTCGGGTCGAGGTCGAGGAAGTGGTACTGGTACGACGGCGACTCGCCCTGGAACCCGACGCTGATGACCCGCTTGTAGTTCTGCTTGATCGAGGCCTTCCACGCGGACCCGAACGCGGGTGTCCCCGGGGGCGTCGAGAGGCTCTGGATCGGCCTCGCGCCGCTCTGTCCGGCGGAGATGTTGCCGCCGCCGATGAAGCCGAGCCCCGTGTGGTCGAAGTTGTCGTTGTTGTAGTCGTCGATCGCGCACGAGAGCGCGCCCGCGCCCATGTACCGGTCGAACTCCTTGTCGGCGAACCACGCGCTCGCACCGCCGCCGCCGGTCTGGTAGGCGTAGTTCCTGCCGACCGTGCCGGTGTTCGAGACGGCGTCGTACGGCTGGCCCAGCTTCGACATGAGCAGCAGCCGGACGTTGTTGAACACGTAGGCGCCGAGCACGATGATGTCGGCGGGCTGCTCCTGCACCCGGCCCATCGCGTCGTAGTAGAGGATGCTCTGGCCGACCTTCCCGTCGTTCTTCACGGTGAACGCGTTCGCGTAGTTGATCACCTTGAACTTCCCGGTCTTGAACGCGACCGGCAGCACGGTGACAGTCGGGTCGGCCTTCGCTCCCACCTCGCAGCCGAACCGCTCGCAGAACCCGCAGTACGTGCACGAGCCGCGCTCGATGCCGTCGGGGTTCTTGTAGGCGGCCGGGAGGTTCGCGGTCGGCCCCGTGAACGGGTGGTATCCGAGCGACGAGGTCGCCGAGCGGAAGAGCGCCATGATCTCGGTGTCGGGCGGCGGCTTGACCGGGAACTCGCGCGAGCGCGGCCCCTCGAACACGTTGCCGCCCGGGATCTTCTGGCCCTTCAGGTTCCCTGCCTTCCCGGCGATCCCGGCCATGTACTCGAACTTGTCGTAGTACGGCTCGAGCTCGTCGTAGGTGATGCCCCAGTCCTGGATCGACATCCCCGCCGGGATCATCGAGGCGCCGTACCGGTCGATCGTGCTCGATCTCTTCGTGAAGTCGGTGGGATGGAAGCGCCAGGTCTGTCCGTTCCAGTGGACGCCGGCACCCCCGATCCCCGTGCCCGGCAGGAAGGAGCCGAGCTGCCTGATCGGCAGCGCGTTCTCCTGCACGTTGTGGCGGAGCGTCCAGGTCTCGTTCGCGGTGTTCTGGAAGAGCTCGTACCGGATCGCGTAGCGGAGCTCGTCGTGGTCGTCGGACCAGTTCGAGACGCTGCGGTCGTGGCCGCGCTCGAGCCCGACGACCTCGAGCCCGGCCTTGGTCAGCTCGGCGGCGATGATCCCGCCGACCCAGCCCACGCCGACGATCGCGACGTCTGCCTTCTTGTTCGCCATCTCAGCCTCCCGTCCCGGTCGACATGCCCGTCGACGCGCTCGTGGCCGTGGCGTTCGGGAAGTCCGCCGCCGGCGCATCGGTTGCCGCGGCGCCCAGCCCGGCGCCCGTCACCGCCGCGGGCTTCGACAGCGGGAGCGGCTTGTGCTCGTACGGATACGCCTTGGTCGTGAAGATGTACTTCTCGTACGGGTCGCCGCGCTGCATCGGGTCGCCCGGGAAGCCGACCCACTTCCACCCGACCATGTTCTTGTTGCCGCCGTACGCCGGGTCGGAGAGCATCCCCTCAAGCACGTTCTCCCGGAACATGCCGAAGAAGTCGGTCACTCCGAACGCGGTCGTGCCGCCGATCTGGATGTTGGCCGTACCGGCCGACAGGTCCGTCAGCGCCTGAGTCTGCGTGGCAGCCGGCAGCTGGGGATACGGGTTCCCGTACCGGGTCTTGCAGTAGACGTCGAACCCCGGCAGGAACGCGCGGTAGACCTCGGCCGGGGTCATCGGAATCTGCCAGCCGTGGCCGGTCGACTGTGGCTGGAAGAACGGCCCGTTGAGGTAGAAGCGATGCCCCTGGCCCCAACTGCCCGCAAGCTGGCCGTCGATGTAGGTGGCCACACCCGCCTCCCTGGCGCCGGGCCCGGACTGGTCCGTCGGCCAGATGGTCTCCGCCATCGCCGTGATGTACTCGTACTCCCAGTCGAAAAGGAAGCGAAGCGCGGTCGAGGTGTCGGCCGCCGCCGGCTCCGCCGTCGCGACGGGAGCGATCAGCCCGCCCGTGATCGAGGCCCCGGCGATGCCTGCGAACGCCCCGCGCCGCAGGAGCGTGCCCCGCGACATCGTCCCACCACCCGCCTCCGGCTGTTCCCTGTCCTTGCTGCTGCTCATGCGGATCCCCCTTCTTTTTCCGTTTCGAGCCATGTCTCATGAGCCACCCGTGGGTGCTGCTTCTGCAATTGCCGTCTTTCGAGGAAGAAAACGCGCAACTCGTTCCCACGTGGAGCCCGAGGATTCCGGGCAGCCTTCAGTGGGTAGCGGTGCTGCTATGAGCGAGCACGATCCCGAGGAAGACCAGCAGGACGAGCAGATCCGTCGCCGCGAGGGCCGCGGCTACGAGGAGCGCGAGGGAGAGGGGCAGAAGATCCCGCGTCCGGCGGACGATCCGGATCCCGCCGACGTCCCGCCGCTGACCGAGCCCGGCGCCGAGGAGTAGCCCGCGAGCCCTCCACAGCGCTGGCCGCGCCTCGGTGAAGCTAGCGCGCGTCGAGCACAGCGCGGTAGAGCGCCACGACCCGCTCTGCGATCGCGGCCCAGCCGAACTGCTCGACAGCTCGTGCGCGCCCCCGCTTCCCGAGCCGTGCCGCCCGGACGGGATCGGCGAGCAGCGCGTCGATCCGCATGGCGAGCTCGTGCGCGAACGCGGCGGGGTCGGCCGGCTCGCCCGTCCCGTCGGGACGTGGCTCGATGGGGACGAGGAGACCCGTGACGCCGTCGTCCACGACCTCGGGGATCCCGCCGGTCCGCGTCGCGACGACAGCCGTCTCGCAGGCCATCGCCTCGAGGTTCACGATCCCGAGCGGCTCGTAGACCGACGGGCAGACGAAGACCGCGGCGTGGCTCAGGATCTGGATCACCTCCCTGCGAGGAAGCATCTCCTCGAGCCAGATCACGCGGCGGCCCGCCGCGCGCAACGCCTCGACGCCGGGCATCACCTCCTCGCCGAGCTCGGGTGTCTCCGGCGCGCTCGTGCAGAGAACGAGCTGGGTCGACGGGTCGAGCTCGCTCGCTGCCCGGACGAGATGGGCGAGGCCCTTCTGCCGCGTGAACCGACCGACGAAGACGACCGACGGCACCTCCGGATCGACGCCGTGGCGCTCCAGCGCATCCGTCGCGAGGTCGGGCCGGAACTCGTCCGTGTCGATCCCGTTCCCGATCACCGAGACGCGGGCCGGCTCGATCGCGGGGTAGCTCCGGAGGATGTCGTCCCTCATCGCGCCGGACACGGCGACGATCGCATCCGCGCTCTCGAGCCCCGTCCGCTCGCAGAACGACGAGAGCGCATAGCCGCCGCCGAGCTGCTCGGCCTTCCACGGGCGGAGCGGCTCGAGGCTGTGCACCGTCGCGACGTGCGGGATCCCGTAGGTGAGCTTCGCGAGGTGGCCGGCCAGGTTCGCGTACCACGTGTGGCTGTGTGCGAGGTCGGCGCCCTCGACACCTGCGGTCATCGTGAGGTCGACCGAGATCGCCTGGAGCGCCGCGAGGTGCGCCTCCTCGCCGCCGAGCGCGCTCCACGGCTCGTAGGCGGCGACCGGCGGCTTCGAGCCCGCCGGACGCGGCGCGCCCCAGCAGTGCACGGTGAGCTCGACGAGCCGGGCGAGCTCACGAGCGAGGTACTCGGCGTGGACTCCGGCGCCGCCGTAGACGTCCGGCGGGTACTCGCGGGTGAGGAGTGCGACCCTTGTCTCAGAGCCCGACACGCGCGCCCTTGCCGACCACCACGATCCCGCCCGGCGGAGAGGGCCGGTCGGCGCCCCAGGCCTGCACCGTCAGCTCGACGAGCCTGTTCAGCTCGCGCGCGAGGTAGTCGACGTGCACGCCCGCGCCGCCGTACACCTCCGGCGGAAACTCACGTGTGAGGA
>DASZLW010000345.1:0-4941 GCA_035552175.1 Gaiellaceae bacterium
CTCCTGACGGCGCGGCGGCCGAGCTGCTCCGCGCGACGGGTCTCGGGGAGGTCGTCGCACCCGACGACATCGACGGGATGGAGCGCGCCCTCGTCTCGTTGCGCGACCGGTGGCGCGCGGGCGAGCTCGACGGTGCGGCGCTCTCGACCGAGTGGCAGGCCAGGGTGTCTCGGCGCACGCGCGTCCAGGAGCTCGCCGAGCTTCTGCACACGCTGGAGAAGCCCGCATGAGCGGCATGCATCCTGTGACGAAGTTGGCACACATCCGGCACAGACACGTGACACACGCCGGCCGTAGGATGGGGGTAGAGGGTGGCGGTGCTCCCCACCCAAGGGCGGGGGTCCGTGCTCGTGTCCCCGCGAGACGCGGCTTACCGGGACAGGTGGGTCGCGGATGAGAAAGCTCGCGAGCTTCTTCTTCCTCGCGACTCTCTTCTGCTGCACGTTCGAGAAGGTGCACTGGAGCTTCGGGTCGGCGCTCGCGCTCTCCGACATCCTCGCAATCTGCTTCATCGTGACCTACGTCGTGCTCACCCGCCCGCGGGTGCCGAAGACGACGGCCGTTCTGCTCGGGTTCCTCGCGCTGTTCGTGGTCGTCTACCTGGTCGGGTTCTACAACCTCAGCACCGCCGCCGGGCTTCAGCAGTTCGTGAAGGGATTCGTGAAGTTCATGATCCACTTCGTCTTCCTGGCGCTCGCCGTGGCGTGGCTCTGGCGGCGCGGGATCGTGTACTACTGGCGGTCCCTCGGCTGGTTCTGCGGAGGAGTGGCCGCGAACGCCGCGTACGGCGTCGTCCAACTCGTCGTCGCACAGGCCGGGGCGAACCTCGACTCGGTCCTCGTCTCGCCGCTCACCGGGGGGGCGAGCAAGATCAACATCTACGGCGCGGTGAACGGCTCCTCGGTCTTCCGGCCGAACGCCCTGACGGGCGACCCGAACCACCTCGGGATCATGCTGATCGTCCCGCTCCTCGTGCTCGCGCCCCTCTACCTGCGGCTCGAAGCGGGCCACTACCTGAAGCGGCGGCTCGGGATCCTGATCGGTTTCCTGCTCCTCGTCGAGATCGCGACGCTCTCGCGGAGCGGCCTCCTCGGCCTCGGGGTCGGGTGCCTCATCCTTGCGCTCCCCTACCGCGGCTACCTGCGCTCGCGGGCGCTGATCGCGCCGATCGCGGGTGTGATCGGCGTGCTCGCGCTCGTCGTCGTGACGCGGCTGCATTTCTTCGAGGTGGTGTTCCGATCGCGCACGCAGACCGGCGGCGGGTCCGAGTCGGTGCACTTCCAGGTCTACAGCTTCATCCCGCAGATCCTCCGTACACATCCGCTGTTCGGCCTCGGCCTCAACAACTTCTCGCTCTACTACCAGCTCGCGACAGGGAAGACGAACTGGGGGCCGCACTCGTTCTACGTCTCGCTGATCGTCGAGACGGGCCTCGTCGGGACGGTCGCCTTCGCGGGCTTCCTCTTCTGGGTGTTCGTCCGCCTCCACGCGGCGCGGGCGCTCGGGTACGCCCTGACGAAGGCCCGCGATCCCCTCGCGGCGCGTGTCCGTCCCCTCGCGTGGGGATGGACGGCGGCGCTCGCCGGGACGATCGCCTCGAACGCCTTCTACCTGACGATGCAGTTCTATTACTTCTACGTGTTCCTGGCCCTCGCGCTCGCGGTGCCCCTCGTGTTCCGCCAGCAGGGCCGGCCTTCCCTGGCCCGCGCCGGCTGAGCGGGGTGCGCGTCTGCGTCCTGACGACGTCCTACCCGCGGTTCCCGGGCGATCCCGTCGGCGCGTTCGTCGCCGCGCAGGTCGAGCATCTTCGGGTCGTGGGAGTCGAGGTCGACGTCGTCTCGCCCGTGGACTTCCGCCACTTCGGGATCGCCTACGGGGGCGGGATCGCCCAGAACCTCCGGGCACGGCCGTGGCTCCTCCCCGCCGTGCCGCTCTTCCTCGCGTCGTACGCACGCGCCGCCCGCCGTGCCGCGCGCACCGCCGACGTCGTCCACGCCCACTGGATCCCGTCGGCCCTCGCCGCGACGGCGGCCGGCAAGCCGTTCGTGCTCCAGGTGTGGGGAACGGACGTCGAGCTCGCCCGTCGCGCGCCCCGGCTCGCCCGTCCGCTCCTCCGCCGCGCCCGGATCGTGCTCGCGGCCTCCGAGTTCCTCGCGGCCTCCGTCCGCGTGCTCGGCGCGCGCGAGGTGCAGGTGGTCGCAAACGGGGTCGAGCTTCCCGCCGGCACCGTCGAGCCGGAGAGCCCGCCGCACGTCCTCTTCGCCGGCCGGCTGAGCTCGGAGAAAGGGATCCTGGAGTTCCTCGAAGCGACCGCCGGTTTGCAACGGGTCGTGGTCGGCGACGGGCCGCTCCGGGAGAGCGTTCCGGAGACGGTGGGATTCGTGTCGGCGGACGTGCTCGGCGGCTACTACGACCGGGCGGCCGTCGTCTGTGCTCCGTCGCGCCGGGAGGGCTACGGCGTCGTCGCGCGCGAGGCGATGGCGCACGGACGACCTGTCGTCGCGACCGCCGTCGGCGGCCTCGCGGACGCGATCGAGGACGGTGAGACCGGTCTGCTCGTCGCCCCGGGCGACACCGCTGCGCTCAGAAGCGCTGTCGAGGGGCTGCTCGGCGACGCCGACCTGCGCGCCCGGCTCGGAGCGTCCGCCCGGAAGCACGCGTCGGAGGCCTACTCCTGGGCGGTCGCGACCGAGTCGCTCGTCTCGGTGCTCGAGTCGGCCTCGCGCCGCACGACGTAGTTCCCGAGCGCGAGCAGATCGATCCGGGTCTTCGCGAAGGTGTCGAGTGCCTGCTCGGGGCTCATCACGATCGGCTCGTTCTCGTTGAAGGACGTGTTCAGCAGGATCGGGACGGCGGTCTGCCTCTCGAACTCGGCGATCAACCGGTGGTACCGCGGGCTTGCCCCCTCCTCGACCGTCTGCAGCCGGCCGGTGCCGTCGACGTGGGTGATCGCCGGAACCTGCTCCCGCCTGCCGGGCAGCACGTCGTAGACGAGCACCATGAACGGGGAGGTGTAGCTCTGGTCGAACCAGTCGCCGGTGCGTTCGGCGAGCACCGACGGGGCGAACGGCCGGAACGGCTCGCGATGCTTGACCCGCGCGTTCAGGATGTCCTTCATCTCGCCGCGCCGCGGGTCGGCAAGGATCGAACGATTGCCGAGCGCACGGGGGCCGACCTCCATCCGCCCCTGGAACCAGCCGACGACGTCGCCCGCCGCCAGGCTTTCCGCGACGGTTCGGAAGAGGTCGGCGTCGTCGAGACGCTCAACCGGGTGTCCCGCGCCTGCGATCGCGGCTGCGATCGCCTCGTCGCCGTAGGCCGGACCGGTGGAGGCGCTCCTCATCACGAAGCGGCGCGGCCGGCCGAGGGTCTGGTTCCAGGTGTGGAACGCGGCGCCGATCGCGGTGCCCGAGTCGCCCGCTGCAGCCTGCACGTACAGCTCGTCGAAGGCTGTCTCCTTCAGGATCCGGCCGTTCGCGACCGCGTTCAGCGCCACGCCGCCGGCGAGGCAGAGGTTCCGCGATCCTCCGTGCGCCGCAAGTGAGCCGGTGAGATGGAGGACCAGTTCCTCGAGGCGGGCCTGCAACGCGGCGGCGACGTCGTTGTGGCGCGAGGTCAGCTCCTCGCCCGCGACGCGTGAGGGCCCGAGCTCCTTCTCGAGCTGCGGTGAGAAGATCCGCCCGACCGTCGGCGACCCGGCGTCCCAGGTCATCTCGACGCCCTTCCGGTCGTGGGTGAAGTACTCGAGGGCGAGGCGGAAGAGGTCGCCGTCGGCGAGTGCGATCCGTCGCATCGCGGGCAGGAAGCGCTCGGGGTCGCCGTAGGGCGCAAGCCCCATCACCTTCCCTTCGTCGCCGTAGTGCGGGAAGCCGAGCCATTGCGTCACGGCGGTGTAGAAGATCCCGATCGAGTGCGGGAAGAGCACGCGCGCGGTCACGTCGAAGCGGTTGCCGCGGCCGGAGGCGACCATGGTCGAGGCGAAGTCGCCGAAGCCGTCGACCGAGAGCACCGCCGCCTCGTCGAAGGGCGAGACGAGGTACGCACTTGCGACGTGCGCCTGGTGATGCTCGACGGCGTGCATCGTTGCCCGGAGCGAGCGCGGTGGGACGCCGAGGGCCGCGGCGGTCGCTTCCCGAACGCCCCCGCGGCCGACGCGCGTCGCGTTCCTCGCCCGCGCGCCGACGTAGGAGAGGCTCGGCGGACGCGTCGCGAGACGGCGTAGCTTGGCCGCGGCGTTGGCCCTGGGGTCGCGCCCGATCGCGACGTGGTCGAGGTCGCCCGGCGAGATGCCGGCGTCCTCGAGGCACCAGCGGGCGGCCAGTGCCGGGAAGCCGGCGCAGTGCTTCACGCGGTTGAACCGCTCCTCCTCGGCCGCCGCGACGAGCTCACCGTCGACGACGAGCGCCGCCGCCGCGTCGCCGTGGTAGGCGTTGAGCCCGAGGATCGACGTCACGCCGGTGCGTTCTTGGAGCCCATCGGCCGATCGTAGTGAACGACGCGCCGCGCTCCGCCGCACTTCCGTCCACGCATCGCGCCTCTACGTGTCGATCAGCCTGTCGTAGATCTCCACGACCCGGCCGAGGTTGCGGGTGCGGTCGAATGCCTCCTCGGCGTGGGCGCGTGCAGCCCGGCCCATCCGCGCCCGACGCTCGGCGTCTCCGAGCAGCTCCGAGACGGCGCCGGCGATCGCCTCGGGCGAGCCGGGCTCGACGAGGACTCCGGTCTCGCCCGGCACCACGATCCCCCCGCCCGTCCGCGATCCGGAAGAGACGACGGGGACGCCGCAGGCCGCGGCCTCGACGACCGGGCGCGGTAGCTCCGGGCCCTGCGACGGCGAGACGACCACGGAGCTTCCACGGTAGATCGGGACGAGGTCCGGCGTGTACGGGACGAATCCGACCGCGCCCTCGATCCCGAGCTCCTCGACGAGGCTGCGAGCGA
>DASZLW010000346.1:0-7977 GCA_035552175.1 Gaiellaceae bacterium
GGGCCTCGCCCTCCGGAGGACGCGCAGGCGCGCGGCGTTCGACCGGCTCAGCCCGCTCGAGCGCGCGATCGCGCTCACGCGCGAGGCCGCGGGGCGGGCCGATCCCGGCGATCGGCGGAAGGCGCTGAGCCGGCTCGCCGAGGCTCTCGACGGCGCGGGCGCCACCGGGCTCGCGCGCTCGGCCGGGCATGCCGCCTGGGCCGAGACACCGCCGACGCCACCCATCGCGCTCGAGTTCGCCGAGCGCGCCGAACCGCATCGGATGCCGG
Source organism: Gaiellaceae bacterium (assembly GCA_035552175.1). Lineage (GTDB taxonomy): Bacteria > Actinomycetota > Thermoleophilia > Gaiellales > Gaiellaceae > PALSA-600. The sequence continues at coordinate 270 of DASZLW010000346.1, forward strand.
AGCCTGCGTGAGGGCGATCCCGTACGCCGGCGTAGCCGGGCTCGCGCGCCTCGCCTTGCGCACGCTCGCGGTGCGGCTCGCACTCTGGATCGGCCTTGCGGCTCTCGTGCTCGCGGCGGCGGTGGAAGCCCGGCACCCGCAGCGAACCGCGCCGCCGCTCCTACCCGCGCGGGCCGGGGGCATCGTCGTGCTCGACCTCTCGGCGAGCATCACGCCCGACACGTACTCGCGGATCCATCAGACGCTGCAGCAGCTCGTCGCGCGCGGCGGCAGCTACGGGCTCGTCGTCTTCTCGGGAACGGCGTACGAGGCGCTTCCGCCCGGAACGCCGGCCTCTGCACTCGCCTCGATCGTCCGGTACTTCGTGGTGCCGAACGCGCAGCCGGGCGAGCAGCCGAGCCTGCCTACGAACCCGTGGGCAGCTGCAGGGTTCACGTCCGGCACGGAGATCTCGGACGGGCTCGACCTGGCGCGGCGGATCGAGCTCGCAAACGGCGTCCGCCGTCCGGCCGTCGTCCTGATCAGCGACCTACAGGACGACCCCAACGACCTCGAGCGACTGACTGCCGTCCTCGGGGAGTACCACGTCGAGAAGGCAAGCCTGCGGGTGATCGCCCTGAACGCCGATCCGAATGACCTCGCCCGGTTCAGGGGGCTTATCGACACGGCGAGCTCGATCATCCCGGCAGCCGTCTCGGGCCCGAGCCCCGCCGCATCGCCCCACACGCGTTTCCCGATCCTGCTCGTCGTGCTTGCCGGGGCTGTTGCGCTGCTGCTGGGAGCGGTGGAGCTGACGGCGGCGAAGCTCGACTGGAGCGACGCCGCGGCGGAGGCTGCACGATGAGGTGGCGTCGGGTAGCGGCGGCGGCTGTCGCGATGGCGGTCTCGGTCGTCGCCGTGCTGTTCGCCTCGGACATACATGCGTGGCACACCGCAGTCGCGCGAGGCGACGCTCGCTACGCGGAGCGTCCGTCGAGTGCCGATTGGGCGGCCTCGACGATCCTTCCGGGCGATCCGGCTCTTCGCGTCCTCGGCCTCGGCGACCAGCTTGCTTTCCGCCGCGCCGCGAAGCGGTTCGCGACCGTCTCGGCCGAGGGCAACGGCGTCGACAACGGCTACTCGGAGTCGGCAGACCGCGGCGCGCTCGAGACCGCCCTCACGAACCTTGCGGGAGGCACCGATCGGCAGGTGGTCTCGGCGTCCGACAACATGCTCGGGATCCTCGCGTTCGCCGACTCGCAGCAGCTCGGGCCGAGCGGGCCGGCACCTGTCGAACGGAGCGTCGCCGACTTCGAGGCCGCGATCCAGGCCGAGCCGTCGAACGACGACGCGAAGTTCAACCTCGAGCTGCTCCTGAGGAAGCTGCTCGCGCACGGGGTGCGGCCCGGCTCGAATCCGTCGAGCGGCGGCAACGGGAAAGGCCATCGCGGCGCCGGTGGCGGCGTGCCGGGTCGCGGTTACTGATGGTTGCGGCGATCGTCTTCCTCAGCCCGCTCGCCGGACTCGCCGCGCTCGCCGCCCTGCTTCCGCTTGCCGGCTTCGTGCTGGCTGCCAGGCGGGTCAGGGCGACGCGGGCTCTGCTCGAGCTCCATCCGCCGTCTCGAACGAGCCGAGTGCCGAAGGCGTTTGCGCTCGTCGCGGTTCCGGCTCTGCTCGGTCTCGCCGCCGCGCAGCCTGCGCTGCGCCGGCCCGAGACCGCCCGCGTCCGGACCGACGCCGAGGCGATGTTCGTCCTCGACATCTCGCGTTCGATGCGGGCCGCGAAGGGCCCCGCCTCCGCGACGCGCCTCGCCCGGGCGAAGCGAGATGCGATTGCGATCCGTGCTGCGCTCCCCGAGGTGCCGTCGGGGGTGGCGACGTTCACGGATCGAGTCCTGCCGGCGCTGCTCCCGAGCCCCGACCCGGCGACGTTCGACGGTACCGTGCAGCGAGCGGTCGCGATCGAGCAGCCTCCACCGTCGGGAGTCGACGTCACCTCGACGACCCTCGGCGCCCTGAGCGTCCTCGGCATCGGGAACTACTTCCCGGCCGCGATCCGGAAGCGCCTCGCCGTCGTCCTGACAGACGGCGAGAGCCGGCCGTACGACCTCGGCGCGCTCGGGCGCGTGTTGGCGGCAGGCCCCGGCGTGAAGCTCGTGCTCGTGCACGTGTCGGCGCCGGGCGAAGCGGTCTTCGACGGGCGTCTCCGTGAGCAGGGGTACCACGAGGACGCCTCGAGCGGTGCAGCGCTCACGAATCTCGCGACCGCGACACACGGCGTCGCGGTCGGCGAGGATCGGATCGGCGCAGCGATCCGTGCGGCGAAAGCGGATCTCGGCAGCGGCCCGACGCCCTCTCTGACGCGGGTCGAGCGGACGCGACCGCTCGCGCCCTGGGTCGCGGTGGCCGCTCTGGCCGTGCTCACCTGCCTCGCCGTCGCGGGCGAGCGCGGCACGGTCCGGTGGATGCGCCGCCGCGGACGCGCGAGGCGCGCGGTTCCCGACCCGGCGCGGGCGTAGGCAGTACAACGAGGAGCAGATCCGCCCGGGCGCGGAGCCTCGCCGCGTCCGCGACCTCGGCGCCTGTGCGGGACGGGCGGCGCGGACCGGCCGCTGCTACACCTGCAGTGTGGCGCCGCTGCCGTTCACCGATCCGGCCGCGCGGGTCGTGTTCTTCGTGGTGCTCGGGATCTTCGCCGCACTCGAGGTCTCGATCCGGATCCGGAGCGAGCTCAACCGCGGGGGCGAGCGCGTCGATCGCGGGAGCGTGTTCGTGGTGGTCGCGGCGATCGTCGTCGGCGTCGGTGGCGGGATCTCGCTGGCCGGGAAGGTGCGCGGGGCCGGGATCCACGATGGTCGCTGGGCGCTCTTCGTCGCCGGCGTGGTCGTGATGGTCGGCGGCATCGCGATCCGGCAGTGGTCGGTAGCCTCGCTCGGCCGCTTCTTCACGGTCGAGGTCCGCGTGCACGAGAATCAGACAGTGGTCGAGCGAGGGCCGTACCGCTGGGTGCGGCATCCGTCGTACACGGGAATGATCCTCGCCTTTGCCGGGATGGGGCTCGCACTCGGAAACTGGGCGTCGATCGTCGTGCTCGTCGTCGTCCCCACCGCGGGGCTCGTCGTTCGTATCCACTTCGAGGAGCGAGCGCTCCTCGCCGGGATCGGCGAGCCGTACCGCCGCTTCTCAGCGACCCGGGCGCACCTCTTCCCCCGAGTGTGGTGATCACGATTCCTTGACGGGCTGAATCGAGACGTGCCGCGCCTGGGGCGCCGCCGTGACGCGAAGGCGACCTGCGCGACGACGAGTACGTCGTCGAGTCCGAGCTGCACCGCTTCCGGACCGCGCCGAGGGCCGAAAAACTAGTGTCTGACACCTGGTTGAAACGCCCGAATCGGGGCCAACACAGGGATCGCGGGTCACCCGAACGGTGGGCGGGCTCGTCGTCTGGCACCCTGTCCACACCCGCCGTTTCTGGTCACTCCGGGTGCCGCTCCAAGGGGCGCGAACCTGGTGTCTGACACCTGTCGTAAACGCTTGAACCCTGATCGGCGCAAGGGTTCTGAGGGTTTCGGCCCGCCGGGTCGCTGTCGTCTGGCACCGCCGCTCGGACCGAACAGCCCGACCGCCGGAAGCTCGTCGAATCGAGGAAGCCGCGCGAACGCAGGCCGCACCCCGGATTTCCGCGGCCCACGCACCGACGTGCGTCGCCGGCCAGGGTGGAGAGCCCGCGGATACTGTTTCTCGATGGAGCTCCGGGATCTACGGGCGTTTGCGGCGGTGCTCGAGCTGCGCGGGATGACGCGGGCGGCAAGGCGGCTCCACGTCGTCCAGTCGGCGGTGTCGCAGGCGGTGAAGCGTCTCGAGCAGGAGTTCGGGCTTCAGCTGCTCGAACGGCGGCCGGACGGCGTCCACCCGACGCCGGCGGGAGAAGCGCTCGGGCGCTTCGCGGAACGCATCCTCGACAACGTCGCTCTGCTCGAGGACGAGATGGCCTCCTATCGCGGTCATGCGCGCGGCGTCGTCAACGTCGGTGTCGTCTCGACGCTCGCGGTCAGGCTCGTGGCGCCGCTTGTCCGGGCAGTCGATGCAGAGCTGCCCGACGTGACTCTCCGGATCAAGGAGGGGATCGCAGGCGACCTGCTCGAGTCGTTACGGCTCGGCCGTCTCGACCTCGTCGCGGTCGTGTCGCCGGTAGACGGCGAGGACATGAAGGTTGTCTCGACCGGGCAGCTCCGGCTCAATTTCGTGCTCCGGCCCGACCATCGGCTTGCCGACCGGCGCGAGATCGCATTCGCCGAGGTCGCGGAGGAGCAGTGGGTCACCTTCCCGAAATCGAATCCCGCACGGCGCTGGCTCGACGACAACAGCCGCAAAGCCGGCTTCCGGCCGGTGATCTCCGCGGAGATCGAGACGTTCACGCAGATGAAGGCGTTCGTCGAGGCAGGCCACGGGATCGCACTCGCACCCGCCGAGCTCATCGACCACGAGCTGAGGCTCGGGCTGCTCCGGGCAATTCCGAGCATCGAGCCCCACGCAGCGATCGGAATCGGCTACGCCTACGACGAGAGCATCTCGCGGCAGCCCGCAGCCGCGATCCAGAAGGTGCTCGAGGAGCAGCTCCGCCGGCTCGTCCCCCGCGAGCGTGTCACCTGAGCGGAGCGTCCACGGCGGCGAGCGACCGAGCATGAACGAACGTGCTCGCACGGTGACGCCTCGTGATCTGGCCCGCTGGTAAGAAGACCTTCCGACCAGGCGGCGACCATTCGAGGGAGGACAGGCTGACTATCGGAGTCGAGGAACCCGGGCTGCGAGTCGAGGATCGCCGCTTCGTCGCCGGCGCCGGACGCTACGTCGCGGATGTCGAGGTCGACGGATGCCTCGATGCCGCTTTCGTGCGGGCCGAGGCCGCTCACGGTGCGGTCAGGCGCATCGACGTTGCTCCCGCCCGCGAGTTCGACGGCGTGATCGGAGCGTGGGCGGCGGCGGACCTGCCGGGGCTTCCGGACGTTCCTGCCAGCGAGGGACGCCCCGACCGGGTGTGGCCGTCCCTTGCGACCGGCACCGTCCGGTACGCGGGCGAGCCCGTCGCCGTTGTCCTCGCGGAGGATCGGTACCGGGCCGAGGACGGCGCCGGCGCCGTGCTCGTCGAGATCGACTCCCTCCCCGCAGTGGTCGATCCGACCCTCGCCGCCGCCTCGGCGATCGGGCTCTTCGCGGGCCGATCGAACGTCGTCAGCACCCGGAGCCTCGGCAACGGGGTTCCGGCGGGCCTCTGGGGAGACGCCCACACGGTGGTCGAGGGCTCGTACAGCTCGCAGCTCATGGCGGCCAACCCGATGGAGGCGCGCGCGATCCTCGCGGCCCCCGATCCCGAGGGAGGCCTGACCGTCTGGTGCTCGCACCAGGCCGCTCACCGGCTCCGCGCCCTGCTCGCCGCGGCGCTCGAGCTGGACGAGGAGTCGCTGCGCGTGATCGTCCCCGATGTCGGCGGCGCGTTCGGGAGCAAGAGCCAGATCTACCCGGAGTACGTCGTCGTCGCGCACCTCGCGCGGCAGCTCGGACGGCCCGTGCGCTGGATCGAGGACCGGCGCGAGGCGCTCGTCGCGGCCTCCACGAGCCGGGGGCAGAACCAGCGCGTGCGGATGGCGGCGGACGCGAACGGGACGATCCTCGCCATCGAGGCCGCGCTCGACGTCGCCGTCGGCGCCTACCCGCACATCGGCGAGGGGATCGGCGTCAACACCGCGCAGATGATCTGCGGCGCCTACGCGATTCCGCACGCGGCCGTGACGCTCAGGGCGATCTCGACGACCAATGCTCCGACCACCGCCTATCGCGGAGCCGGGCGGCCCGAGGCCGCGTTCGCCGTCGAGCGCACGATCGACCGTCTCGCGCGGACGCTTCGGGTCGATCCCGCAGAGCTCCGGCGCGCCAACTTCGTCCGCAAGTTCCCATACACGACCGCCACGGGCTGGGTGTACGACAGCGGAGACTACGCCCGCACGCTGGACCGGGCGCTCGAGCTGTCCGGCTACGACGAGATGCGCGCCGAGCAGCGCCGCCGCCGCTCGACCCCGGGGTCACGCGCGCTCGGGATCGGGATCTGCTTCTACGTCGAACGCTCCGGCGGGGATGTCGGCAGCACCGAGTTCGGCAGCGTCGAGGCATGCGCCGACGGCTCGTTCGTCGCGCGGTCCGGCAGCTGCTCGAGCGGGCAGGCGCACGAGACGACGTTCGGCGCGCTCGTCGCGTCAGCGCTCGGTGTCGACCCCGGGCGCGTGCGGGTCGTCGAAGGCGACACCGCCGCCGTCGCCTCCGGGGAGGGAACCTACGGCTCGAGGTCGCTCCAGATCGGCGGATCGGTGCTCCATCGTGCCGCTCTCGGGCTCGTCGAGGAGGCGCGTGCGCGGGCAGCCGCCTCGTGGGGCGTTCCCGCCGGCGATGTCGCCTACGCCGCGGGTGTGCTCCGCACCGCGACCGACGAGATCAGCGTCGCAGAGATCGCCGGCCGCGAGCCGCTCGTGAGCGTCGGAAGCTTCGCCTCGCCGCAGTCCTTCCCCTACGGCTGCTACATCGCCGTCGTCGAGATCGAGCCCGAGCTCGGCGGGATCGAGATCCTGCGACTCGTCGGCGTCGACGATGTCGGCGTCGTCCTGAACCCGGCGATGGTCGAAGGGCAGGTTCGCGGCTCGATCGTGCAGGGGATCGGTCAGGCCCTCTACGAAGAGGTCGTCCACGACGAGGCCGGGACTCCGGTCTCGCAGAGCCTCCTCGACTACCTCCTGCCGACGATCTCGGAGCTTCCGGGCGAGGTGATCCTCGACCGGACCGAGTCGCCGAACCCGAACACGCCGCTCGGGACGAAGGGCGCCGGCGAGGTCGGGTGCATCGGCGTGCCACCCGCCGTGTTCAACGCCGTCGTCGATGCCCTCGAGCTCGAGGACGAGTCCGGGCTTCGGATGCCGCTGACCCCCGAGACGGTCTGGAAGGCGATTCAGTGGAAGGCGACCCAGTCGGGCAGCCGTCAACGCAACCCGCGGCCCGAGCACGGTGACCGCGACGAGACCAAGGAGCGCGAATGAGACCGAGAGTGTTCGTTGTCCAGCCGATCATGCCGGTCGCCGCGGAAGCGTTGCGAGAGCATGCAGACGTCGAGATCTTCGAGAGCGAGCGGATGATCAGCCGCGACGAGCTGAAGGCCGGGATCGCACGGGCGGACTACCTGTACACGCTCGGCGACACGCCGATCGACGGGGACATCCTCGATGCGAATCCCGACCTGAAAGGGATCGCCGCGATGACGATGATCACGAACGTGATCGACCTCGACGCCGCGACCGCGCGCGGGATCCTCGTCACGAACATCGACATGGTGATCGAGACGACCACGTGCGACCTGACGATGGCGCTCGTGCTCGGCCTCACGACGCGCCTCGTCGAGGCCGACCGCTTCACCCGTGACGGCCGGTTCCACCAGGAACAGTCGATGACGTTCCTCTGGCACTCGCTGCCGGGCAAGGTGTTCGGGCTGATCGGCATGGGCGCGATCGGCACCCAGATCGCGAAGCGCGCGAAGGCGTTCGAGCTCGACGTGCTCTACACGAAGCGCACGCGCCTCGCGGAGGACGAGGAGCGCGAGATCGGGGTCGGGTGGGTAGACGGCATGGACGAGATCCTCACGCGCTCCGACTTCGTCTGCGTGATGGCGAAGTACACGCCGGAGACGCAC
>DASZLW010000347.1:0-7112 GCA_035552175.1 Gaiellaceae bacterium
CGGCCGGGCTGATCACGGATGTCACGCCGGCGAACATCCCCGGTTTCGCGATCTGCATGTCGCCGGCGAACCCGCAGGTCATCGCGGCGACGAGCGCAGCCCTCGGCGTCTTCACCCCGCAGCCGTGCATCCCGGCGCCGACCGGCTCGTGGATGCCAGGTTCGCCGTTCGTGAAGATCGGCGGCGTCCCGGCGCTCGACAGCACGTCGACCTGCTCGTGCGCCTGGGGCGGGATGATCACCGTCGGCTCGCCGGGCCAGGTCACCGTCTCGGTCTAGAACCGCGGGGCCGCAGGGCAGCCGGTAGATACCCTGGGTCAGGTTCCAGTGACCTCCGGCGACCTCATCACCGGCGGCCTCGACCGCCGCAGCTTCCTGCTCAAGGCGCTGGCCGTCTCAGGCCTCGTCCTGGTCGAGGCGGGGGCTTCGACGGCCGGTGAGCCGTCGAGGTTCCTCGATCCTCCGGGCACCGTCGAGGCCGGCTTCCTGGCGCGGAGCTACCGGCCGGGGACGACGGCGAAGCTGGTCGTCGAGTCGACGGCGCGGAGGCTCACGCTCCAGGCGATGCAGGCCGGCAAGGAGCCGAAGCGCGCCCCGCACGGGATCGGTGGGGCGCCGGTCGCGGCACCGAAGCCGATCGCGTGGCACGGCGGCCGCGGCGTCGTCCACATCGACATCGGGGACTGGCCGACAGGCCTCCACTACATCCGGCTCGACGGCCCGCACGGTGAGCTCGGATACGCGCCGTTCGTCGTCCGCCCCGCAGAGCTCGGCCACGCACGCACGCTCGTCGTCCATCCGACGAACACGTGGGGCGCCTACAACTTCCGCTACGGCGCGACCTGGTACGCGAACGCCGGCGTGCACGAGGTCGATTTGACGAGGCCGTACCTCGGCGGCGTCCCGCCGCACTACCGCGGCTACGACATGGGCTTCGTGCGGTGGCTCGCCCACAGCGGCCACCCCGCCGACATCGTCGCCGACGACGATCTCGAGGCGATGCCGTCGGGCGAGGAGCTCTCGCGGCTCTACGACCTCATCGTCTTCGCCGGGCACGAGGAGTACGTGACGGAGCACACCTACGACATCGTGGAGCGCTACCAGGCACTCGGCGGGAACCTCATGTTCCTCTCGGCGAACAACTTCTTCTACAAGATCGAGAAGGAGGGCGACGTGATGCACGGCCGGTGGCGCTGGCGCGACCTCGGCCGTCCCGAGGCGCGCATGATCGGCTCGCAGTACCTGAACTGGTACCAGGGCACCTATCGCAACCGGCCGCTGACCGTGACCGGAGCCGAGCGCGCTCCGTGGCTCTTCGCCGGCACGGGCTTCTCGAACGGCTCGAGCTTCGGCACCTACGGGATCGAGATCGACGCGGTCACGGACAGCTCGCCCTCAGCGGTTCAGGTGCTGGCCCAGATCCCCGACATCTTCGGCCCGGGGCAGACGGCGCAGATGACCCACTACCAGGCAGGAAACGGCGCGCAGGTCTTCGACGCGGGCGTGCTCAACTTCGCGGGGACGGCCGAGGATCCCGGGATCGACCGGATGGTCGAGAACCTCTGGCGCCGGCTCGAGCGGCGTGCCTGATTCTCGGCGCCCAGCTCAATCCGCTGCCGTCTGCCGAGCCGCCTTACGCTCGCACCGACGCATCCTGCCGCGCGCGTTAGTCTGAGAGCGTGAGCCAGACCGCCGCACCGCCCAAGCTCGACCCGCTGGATCCTCTCGCGATCGACGCGCTCCTCGACTCCGAGGAGCGGCTGATCCGCGACACCGTGCGGGAGTACGTGCGCACCCGCTTCCTGCCGACCGTCGCCGAGCACTACGAGAACGGCACCTTCGACGCCGGGATCGCCGCTGAGCTCGGCGAGCTCGGCCTGCTCGGGATGCACCTCGATGGGTACGGCTGCACGGGCGCCTCGGCGACGGCCTACGGGCTCGCCTGCCTCGAGCTCGAGGCGGGAGACTCCGGGCTCCGCTCGTTCTGTTCGGTGCAGGGGTCGCTGTCGATGTTCGCGATCCACCGCTGGGGAAGCGAGGAGCAGAAGCACCGCTGGCTCCCGGCGATGGCAACCGGCGAGAAGCTCGGCTGCTTCGGCCTCAGCGAGCCCGACGCCGGGTCGAACCCCGCCGGGATGCGGACGCGCGCGCGCCTGGACGGCGACGACTGGATCCTGGACGGCTCGAAGATGTGGATCACGAACGGCACCGTCGCCGATGTCGCCGTCGTGTGGGCGCGCACCGACGACGGGTCGGTGAACGGCTTCCTCGTCGAGGCGGGGACGCCGGGCTTCTCGGCCCCCGAGATGCACCACAAGCTCTCGCTCCGGGCAAGCATCACGAGCGAGCTCGTCCTCGACGGCGTCCGGGTCCCGGACGAGGCCCGCCTTCCGCTCGCGACGAGCCTGCGCGGGCCGCTCTCGTGCCTCAACGAGGCGCGCTACGGGATCGTGTGGGGCGCCGCCGGAGCCGCCCGGGCCTCCTACGAGGCGGCCCTCGAGTACTCGAAGAGCCGTGAGCAGTTCGACCGGCCGATCGCGTCGTTCCAGATCACGCAGGCGAAGCTCGTCGACATGGCCGTGAAGGTGAACCAGAGCATCCTGCTCGCGCTCCATCTCGGCCGGATGAAAGATCGCGGCGAGCTCACGCCGGAGCACGTGTCGTTCGGGAAGTACGCGAACGTCGCCACGGCTCTCGACGTTTGCCGCACGGCGCGCACCGTCCTCGGAGCGAACGGCATCACGCTCGAGTACCCCGTGATGCGGCACGCGAACAACCTCGAGTCGGTGCTCACCTACGAGGGGACGCACGAGATGCACACGCTGATCCTCGGCCAGGCGCTCACCGGCATCGCCGCCTTCGTCTGAGAGCCCGCGGTAGCGCCGCAGCCGCGCCTTTTCCGGGCGAGGAGTTGCGGGGCGCCCGCCTGCCGGGCGCCCCGCGGGTTCCCCTACGGCAGGAAGTAGTTCGGGTTCGGCATCTTGAACGTCTGGTCGGCGTAGCCGCCGACGAGATCGCTGAACTGGTCGCCGAAGTTGGCGACGATGTCGTATCCCTCCGCCTCGATATGCGCGCGCGTCGCGGTCTTGTAGTCGGACGTCGTGCATGACCCGTTCGGGTCGGCCGCACAGGCTGTCTGCAGGTACGCGGGGTAGTCGGCGACCGCCGGCTTCGTGAAGAGCCCGTCCTCGGTGGCGTTGATCTGCGTCGGCGCCGGGTAGTCCGCGTCCATCCCGATTCCGTCGTGCCCGAGGTTCCCGAGCGTCGCCGCGTGCTGGGAGGCTCCACGGCCCGTGAGGAAGAAGATCGCGTACCCCTCCGCCTTGGCCTGATCGACCATCGCGACCATTCCCGGTACTGCGGGGAACGTCTGGTTCAGGACGGCAGTCGTGTTCGTGCCCACGTTGAAGTCCCAGTCGCTCGCGATCTCGTAGTTCCACGTCGCGAGCGTCGTGTCGTCGACGTCGAGCACGATCGCCGGGATCCCGGTGTCCTGCTGGCCGTGAGGCCCTTTCTTCGGCCCGTGGCCGTGCGAACCGTGATCGTCGCTGCGGTCGGCGAGGTACTTCGCGCCGTCCGCGGCGACATCCTCCGCCTCGTGTGCGTAGTTGCTGTCCGGGGAGAAGACCCCGGTCCCGAGGGGATCGCCGTAGTAGTTCCGGATCTGCTGGCGGAGCACGTCGAGGTTCGTGATGTCGTTCGCCGACCTCGGCGTGATCGTCTGGATCGCCGGGCTCGGCGTCGCCGAGTACGCGACCGTCGCCGCGCCGGCCACGAGCGTGAGACACACGACGGCACCGATCCACCGTACGCGCCTCGACGCGAGTTGCTGCCTGATCTTCATGCACCCTCCTCGTCCTGTCCGGGAGCGGACAGGCGGCATCCCGCAACTCGCTGCCACGCGGGCTCGCCTGCCTCGCCGGGTTGTCGGCCCGATACTACGACCGGAGGCTGTGTAGCCGGAACCCACGACTCGATAGCGTCTCGCCGTGGGCAGACGGTGGGCATTCATCGCCGCGATCGGCGCCGCGACCGCGGCCACCGCAGCGCTGCACTACAGCCATGCCACGGCGCTCGTGACCTTCGCGATCGCGACGATCGCGCTCGCCGGGCTCGCGTGGATCGTCTCGTTCTCGACCGAGCAGCTCGGGGAGCGGCTCGGGCCGGCCGCCACCGGCGTCCTGCAGTCGACCCTCGGAAACCTGCCCGAGTTCTTCGTGGTGATCTTCGCACTCTCCCAGGGGGAGATCGTGATCGCGCAGACCTCGATCATCGGCTCCGTCTTCGCGAACGCGCTGTTCGTGCTCGGGTTGACGGTGATCGCCGGCTGCCGCGCGAGCTCCGACGGGATCATGCGGTTCGAGCCGCGGCTCGCCAAGGACAACGCGATCCTGATGATGCTCGCGAGCTTCCTGATCGTGTTGCTCGGGGTCTCGATCGCGACGGGTGACCGGGCGTCGCACCACGTCAAGGCGATCTCGATCGTGGGCGCGGTCGCCCTCCTCGTCACCTATCTCGTCTGGCTCGCGGACTACCTCCGATCGGACGCGCCGAAGGAGGCGGCCCATGCCGAGCCAGCGACTCCGATGGCGCTGACGCTCACCCTGCTCACGGCCGGCGGCATCGGCGCTGCGTTCGTCTCGGACTGGTTCGTCACCGCGCTCTCGCCGTCGATGGACCGGCTCGGGATCCCGAAGGCCTTCGCGGGCCTCGTGATCGTGGCGATCGCGGGGAACGCCGTCGAGAACACGGCCGGGGTCATGCTCGCCCTCAAGGGCGAGGCCGACCTCGCGGTCTCGGTGGTGAAGAACTCCGTCGCACAGATCAACGCGTTCCTGTTCCCCGCGCTCGTCCTCGTCTCGCTCTTCTTCGCGACGCCTCTGACGTTCGCCCTCGCGCCGATCTACATCGCGGCGATGCTGCTGACGGGGCTCGCGCTCTGGCAGATCACGGCAGACGGCGAAGCGACGCAGTTCGAGGGTGTCGCCCTGATCGCGCTGTACGTCATCCTCGCGGTCGCGACCTTCTACGAGTGACGGGCGCCTCACGGGAGGTGCGAGAAGACCTTCGCGAGGCGCTCGACCCGCCCTGCGAGCGACGCGGCGTCGACCCCGTCCTCGGCCGCATGGACGACGAGCTTCTCCCGCGTCTCGTGGAGCCGGCACGCAAGGAGGTCGAGCCCGCGGAGCACGAGCCGCTGATCCGTCGACTGCCCCACGACCTGCGTGCGGTGGGCGCACGGCGGGAGCAGCGTCGGCCGTGCACCGTAGGCGAGCGCGCCGTCGCCGAGCTCCGCCCCGATCAGCGCGACGGCGGCGGCGGCAGCGACCACGAAGGCGCGTAGGGGACGGCGGGCGGCGAGGGCGACCGGGATCCCGGCGAGCAGGGCGAACAGGGCGGCGACGGCGAACGAGCGCCGGAACGACCGGCCGATCGTCGCCTGAACCGTGGAGTCGAGCTGCGACCCGAGCCCGACCGCGGAGAGATCGTGCTCGTGCGCGAGCACCCTGCGGAAGTCCGGGAGGCCCTTCTGAGCCGGGGTCGCGAGCACGGGCGCGAGGTCGATCGCAAGTCGCAGCTTGCTCTTTGCAGGGACGGGTGCGTCGAGCACGACGGAGATTCCCCGGAGCTCCGCTGTGTTCCCGGCCGAGGTCAGGTCTGCTGCGAGGAGCGGCGTGAGGACGAGCAGGCCGGCGACGAGCCCGAGATGTCGAAGCGAGACGCTGAGGGCCCCGCTCGCAACGGGCGAGCCTCCTGCGAGGGCGCCTCGGGCGACGGCCGGGACGAGGAGACCGTACCCGAGCCCCGCGATCGCGAGCGCAGCGACCACCCAGGCAAGGGCTCGTTCGGGCACGAACGCCATCCCCGCGAGCCCGGCGGCGAGGAGGATCGCTCCGGTCGCCGCGGCCGGCGGGCCGATCCGCGCCGCGAGCGGCACCGCGGCGAGCGTCGCGAGCGGGATCGTCGTCACGGCGGCGCCTGCCGCGAGCGGAGAGAGGCGCCAGACGTCGATCAGCTCGATCACGGCGAGGAAGAGCAGCCCCACGAGAGCCGCGGAGGCGAGGGCGAGGGCAAAAGACGCGGCCCAACGCCCCGGGCCTTCACGCGGCGGGGTCTCGGCGGGCTCCTCGGCCGGCACTCGCACGATCGCAGCCGCGACCACCGCAAGCGCAGCGACCGGCGCCTGGGCGTAGAAGATCGCGCGCCAGCTGAACGCGTCCGTGAGCATCCCGCCGAGCGCCGGGCCGAGCGCTGCGCCGAACACGCCGGCGCCTGTCCAGAGAGCGCTCCCGCGACCCGGTGTGCGCGCGAGGCCGCGGACTAGCGGCAGCGCCCCGAGGAGGAGCAGGGTCGCACCGAGCCCCTGCACCGCACGGAACGCGATCAGGAACCAGATCTCGGGCGCAAGCGCGCAGGCCACCGATGCCCCGAGGAAGCCGCCCGCACCTGCGAGGGCGAGGCGGGCCGGGTCGATCCGCCGGCCGACACGCACGAAGGCAAGGGCGCCGAGGGCGAGAACGAGGTTGTACGCGGTGACGACCCACGCCACGAGGTCGATGGAGACGTCGAACGACGAGAGCAGGCCGGGGAGTGCGAGGACGACGATCGAGGAATCCGCGAAGGCGACGGCGACAGCCGCGAGGAGAACCGCGAGCCCCGCGGCCTTCACCGTCCCGTCAACCTCAGCACGGAGGCATCCGTCAGCCGGACGAGGTCGCGCGGATCGAGCTCGAGCTGCAGGCCGCGGCGGCCGGCGCTGACGAAGATCGTCGCGTGGTCGAGCGCGGACTCGTCGACCGAGGTCGAGAGCCGCCTGCGCTGTCCGAGCGGGCTGATCCCGCCGACGACGTAGCCGGTGGCCCGTTCGGCCTCGGCTCTGGCCGCGAGCTCGACCCGCTTCCCGGCAGCCCGGAGCGAGAGCCGGCTGTCCGCCGGGACGATGAAGACCGCGAGCTTCCCGTCGGCCGAGGCGACCAGGGTCTTGAAAAGCCGGTGCGGCTCGATCCCGAGACGGCCAGCCACCCCGGCGGCGTAGTCGCCCTCACCGATCTCGACCCCGTCGTATTCGTGGAGCCGGTACTCGATGCCCGCCTTCTTCGCCGCCTCGACCGC
>DASZLW010000348.1:0-2789 GCA_035552175.1 Gaiellaceae bacterium
CGGATGGCGGGAGAGATGGTCATACCGCTCGTATCGGCAGCGGGGGCGGCGTTCTTGATAGCTCGACGGAACGAGAAGGGGCGCGGTTCCCCGCGCCCCTTCGGTGAAGCCGATGGTGGTTCGACTAGGAGGCTGCGGTGCCGCCGTCGTTCGTCGAGCACGAGCCCGTCGTGATCGTCGACAGCTTGACGCCGGACGCGATGCTCGTGCCCGGATCGCCGCCGAGGTAGGAGAAGACGTGGCCGACTGCCTCCTGATCCTCGATGCAGTAGCCGGCGCCGTTGTTCAACGCGACGGCGGCGACGTTCTGCGAGACGCCCGGAGCCTGCGTGCGCAGCGTTGCGCCCAGGACACCGGTGTAGGAGTTCGGGACGACGGTCTGATAGAAGCTCTCCGCCGCCGGGATCGCCGAGCGGACGTTCGACTTCGCCGCGGCGTCCTGCGCGTTGCCACGGAAGCTGAGGTACGCCGGCACCGCGATCGCGACCAGGATGCCGAGAATGACGATGACGACCAGGAGCTCGATCAGGGTGAAGCCCTGCTCGCTCCCAAGCCGGTTCTTGATCTTGTTGATCACGGAGTTTTCTCCTTGTTCTGGGTCTGAGGGGTGAAGGCGCAAAGCCGTTCCCGGCCCTCATCGGCTCCGGAGCCGGAAACCCATTAGCCCCGATCGGGGGATCCATCCCTCACGGCGGGTCGCGTCGCTCCCCCGCGGCGTGGGATGTTCAAGTCGGCCGGCCGTACTGCCGATACGTGCGACCGTGGAACTCACGCACTCGATCGACTCGCTCCTCGAGATCGCCGTCGCCCGCGGCGCGTCCGATCTCCACCTGACCGCGAATGCCGGGCCGGCGATCAGGGTCAGGGGAGAGCTGAAGCCGATCGAAGGCTTTGCGCCCCTCGACGGCGACACGATCCGTCAGCTTCTCTACCGCATCCTGACGACCGAGCAGCAGAAGCGTCTCGAGCTCGACCGTCAGCTCGACTTCTCGCACGCGGTTTCCGGGCTCGCGCGCTTCCGCGTCAACGCCTACCTGCAGCGGGAGACCTTCGCGGCAGCGTTCCGCGTCGTCCCGAACGAGCTCAAGACCCTCGAGGAGCTGAACCTCCCGTCAGGCCTGCGCGCGCTCACCGAGTTGCCGCGCGGCCTCGTGGTCGTCACGGGCCCGACCGGCTCCGGCAAGTCGACGACGCTCGCGGCGATGATCGACGAGATCAACCGCACACGGACGGATCACATCATCACGATCGAGGATCCGATCGAGTTCCTGCACAAGCACAAGCGCTGCATCGTCAACCAGCGCGAGATCGGGACCGACGCGAAGAGCTTCGCGGACGCGCTCCGGGCCGCGCTCCGCCAGGACCCCGACGTGATCCTCCTCGGCGAGATGCGCGACCTCGAGACGATCTCGACCGCGCTCACCGCCGCCGAGACGGGGCATCTCGTGTTCGGGACGCTCCATACCCAAAGCGCCTCGAGCACGATCGACCGCATCGTCGACGTGTTCCCGGCCGTGCAGCAGGACCAGGTGCGCGCGATGATCGCCGGCTCGCTCCAGGGCGTCGTCACGCAGGCTCTCCTCCCGACCCTCGACGGCCACGGCCGCGTCGCCGCGCTCGAGATCCTGCAGCCCGACGACGCGATCAGGAACCTGATCCGGCAGGCCAAGGTCGAGCAGATCTACTCGTACATGCAGACAGGCTCGCGGAACGGCATGCAGACGATGGAGCAGTCCCTCGCGGACCTCGTGATCCGGCGGATGGTCTCTTCCGAGGAGGCAGTCTCCCGGTCGAGCCGCCGCCAGGAGCTCATCACGCTGATCCAGCACTCGGGCGGGTTCATCGCATCGACGCCGACCGGCGGTACGGGCGGCCTCAGGCTGGCGGAGGGCTAGGGATGTCGGATCAGTCCGTCTGGAAGAAGGAGATCTCGCTGCGCCGCCGCCGGCCTGCCGCCGAGACCGAGACCGTCGTGCCTGAGGTCGTCGCGCAGCAAGCCGTCGCGCCGCAAGCCGTCGCGCCGGAAGCCGTCGGGGCCGTGGACGGGCCCGCAGTAGAGAAGCAGTCGATCTGGAAGAAGGAGATCCGTCCTCGCGTCACCGAACGGCAGCCCCAGCTTCCCGACGCACCTGCGGAGACGCACGCCGGCGATTCCATCTGGAGACGCCAGATCCGCTTCCGGAAGCTCGCGCCCGCCGCACGGCGTCCCGACGCACCTCTCTCGGAGACGAGCGTCCAGAAGCCGAGCTGGCCGACGCCGAAGCACGACTTCTGGAACGGACCGCCCGCCCGGCACGAAGCGAGCTCGAGCCAGGTCGCGCCCCCAGTCACCGAGCCCGCGGCCGTCGAGGCTCCTGTCGTCGAGGCTCCCTTCGCCGAGCCGGTGGCCGCCGAGCCGGAAGTCGCCGAGCCGGAAGTCATCGAGCCGGTGGTCGTCGAGCCGGCGGTTTCCGAGCCGGTGGTTTCCGAGCCCGTCGCCCACACGCCCGTTGCTTTCGAGCCGGCGCCGTACGAGCCGGCGCCGTACGAGCCGGTGCGATACGAGCCGATGACATACGAGCCGCTGACCTACGAGTTGGTGAGCTCCGAACCGGTCAGCTCGCAACCCGTGAGCTCCGAACCGATGGTCCATGAGCCGGTCCCGTCCGAGCCGTTCGCGCCAGGCTCCCTGGTACCCCCTGTCGAGGAGCTCGACCTGACCGCGACGTGGCCGCTACCCGAGCGCGAGCTGTTCGCGATCCGCGAGCCGGCTGTTCCGCCGGCGCCGCCGAGCGAAGCGTTCACCGCTC
>DASZLW010000349.1:0-4052 GCA_035552175.1 Gaiellaceae bacterium
AGCTTCGCGAGCTCGGCTCCGATCTCGTCGAGTGTGAGCCCGACCCGCTGGGCGAAGACGATGAAGGCGATCCGGCGCAGGACGCATCGCGGGTAGCGCCGATGGCTGCCGGCGTTCCGCTCCGATGCGAGTAGCCCCCGCTCCTCGTAGTACCGGAGCGCGGAGGCGGCGACGCCGCTCCGCTTCGACACCTGGCTGATCGTGAGGAGCTCGGACATGCGTGTCAGGGTAGCTCGATCCTGGCTTTGACTTCAAGTTAACTTGAACTTGTAGTTTGGGCTGGTCCACGAAGGAGGAGAGATGCAGACGCAACGAACAGCCATCGTCACCGGCGGCTCACGCGGCCTCGGGCTCGCACTTGTCCGTGCCCTGTCGAGCCGGGGCTGGCGGACGGTGGTCGACGCGCGTGGGGCCCTTCCGCTCGAGCGTGCCGTGGCAGGGCTCGCGGGAGTGACCGCGGTCGCCGGCGATACGACGGACGACTGGCACCGCCGGGCACTCGTGGAGGCCGCAGGGGGTCGGATCGACCTGCTCGTCAACAACGCGAGCATCCTCGGGCCGAGCCCCCGCCCCGACCTCGCTGCCTACCCCGCCGACGAGCTCCGCGCCGTCTTCGAGGCGAACGTCCTGGCTCCGCTCGCGCTCGTGCAGCTCGCCCTGCCGAGGATGCCGGCAGGTGCGGCGATCGTCAGCGTCACTTCGGACGCCGCGCGCGAGCCCTACAGCGGCTGGGGCGGGTACGGCTCGTCGAAGGCTGCGCTCGACCAGCTGACCGCGATCCTCGGCGCCGAGCAGCCACATCTTCGCGTCTACGCGTACGACCCCGGGGACATGCGAACCGCGCTCCATCAGGAGGCCTTTCCGGGCGAGGACATCAGCGACCGCCCGCCCGCCGAGGAGAGCGTCCCAGGGCTGCTGGACCTGATCGAGGGCACCCTCCCGAGCGGCCGGTATGCGGTGACCGAAGTGGCGGCCGTCGCGTGAGCGCGGTCGAGCTGACGGAAGAGCTCGAGGCGCACGAGCCGCCCGAGGCTCGTGGCGCGGGCCGCGACGACGTCGCGCTGCTCGTCGCTCGGGCGAGCGACGGGTCGGTGGCGCACCGGCGCTTCAGCGACCTGCCATACGAGCTCGAGCCGGGTGACATCCTCGTCGTCAACACCTCGGCGACGCTGCCTGCCGCCCTCGCGGCGGACGTTTGGGGCCGGCGGGTCGAGCTTCGCCTCTCGACCCCTGCGGGCGAGGCCGGCTGGGTCGTCGAGCTGCGCGGCGCCGACGGCTCCCGGCTTGCCCCACCGCCTGTCGGAACGCGGATCGACCTACCGGGCGGAGCGGCCGCCGAGGTGCTCGCGCGGGTTGCGGGCAGCGATCGCCTCGCGGTCGCACGGCTCGAGCTCGACTCGCCCGTGGACGCGTATCTCGAACGCCACGGCCACCCGATCCGTTACCCGCATGTTCCCGCCGAATGGCCGCTCGAGGCCTACCAGACGGTGTTCGCCCGCGAGCCGGGCAGCGCCGAGATGCCGAGCGCCGGGCGGCCGTTCACGGACAGGCTCGTCACCGACCTCGTCACGCGGGGGATCCTCCTCGCCCCGATCGTCCTCCATACCGGGGTCTCCTCCCCCGAGCTCGGCGAGCCACCCTATCCCGAGCGATTCCGGATCCCCGATGCGACTGCGCGAGTGATCAACGCCGTGCGCGGCTGGGGCGGCCGCGTGATCGCCGTCGGGACGACGGTCGTACGGGCGCTCGAGACGACCGCGGGCGCCGGCGGAAACGTGGCGGCAGGGGAAGGATGGACACACCGGGTGATCTCGCCGGAGAACGGGCTCCGAGCGGTCGACGGTCTCCTGACCGGGTGGCACGAGCCCCGCTCGTCGCACCTCCAGATGCTCGAGGCGGTCGCGGGACGGGACTTGCTCGAGCTCTCCTATCGCGAGGCTCGTGCCCGCGGCT
Source organism: Gaiellaceae bacterium (assembly GCA_035552175.1). Lineage (GTDB taxonomy): Bacteria > Actinomycetota > Thermoleophilia > Gaiellales > Gaiellaceae > PALSA-600. The sequence goes on from DASZLW010000349.1 coordinate 1,954, forward strand.
ACCGCTGGCACGAGTTCGGCGACGTCCACCTCATCCTCCGCGATCTTTCCCGACGAGGCCACGGGCGGAGGCGAAACGCCGGGATCGCCTAATGCTGAGCGGCGAGCCCGTCCACGATCACGTCGAGCATGAACTCGAAGCGTTCGTCCTCGTCCGGCGAGATTCGCGTGAGCGGCCCGGCAAGCTCGACGATGCGCGGGAAGCGCTCCGGTGGAAGGCTCTCGAGGTAGCGGCGGAACTCGGCGATGTAGCGCATGAACTCCTCGAAGCCGATCCCGGACTGGGCATGGAGGCTGTCCTCGTACGATGCCGCGCCGACGACGAGGCCGATCAGGTCGGCCGCGTAGGCGACGACCTGGTCGGAGAGCCCTGAGCGCTCGAGGATCCCGAGCGTCACCTCGATCACGGCGAGGGCATTCGCACCGGCGGGGATGCGCCCGAGGGTGGCGCGCGCGATATCGCCGTGCGCCGCGAACGTCGTCCGCGCGCGCCGGATCAGCTCCTTCGTCTGCTCCTGCCACGGGCGCTCGTCGGGAAGATCGGAGAGATCGATCTCGCCCATCACGCGGTCGAGGATCAGCTCGACGAGGACGTCCTTCGAGTCGACGTACGCATAGAGCGAAGCGGCGCCGACGCCGAGCTCGTGGGCGACCCGGCGGAACGTGACCGCGTCGAGCCCGTCCGCGTCGAGCACGCGGACGGCCGCATCGACGATCTCGGTGCGCCCGAGGCCGCGCTGGCGGGAGGCACGAGGCCGCCGTTGAGGCGGCGCCGGAGGTTCGGGAAGCGCGGCGTCCGTCATTGCCACATCCTAGCGACCATCGTTCTGATATATGTTCGCGAACAATGTTCGGCACCACGCCCGACACGGCTCCGGATCCGGGCGGCCACCCACGCCGCTGGTTGATCCTCTTCGTGATCCTCGCCGCCGAGATCATGGATCTCCTCGACGGGACGGTCGTGAACGTCGCGCTGCCGACGATCCGGCAGCACCTCCACGCCTCCGATGCCGCCCTCCAGTGGATCGCCGGCGGGTATGCACTCGCCCTTGCGATCGGCCTGATCACCGGTGGCCGACTCGGCGACCGCTTCGGCCGGAGGCTCATGTTCGTGGTCGGCGCCGCGGGCTTCACGCTCTGCTCGCTCGGCTGCGGTCTCTCGACCTCGACCGGGATGCTGGTCGGCTTCCGTCTCGCGCAGGGGTTTGCGGGGGCGCTCCTCATCCCGCAGGGGCTCGGGATCATGCGAACCGTCTTCCCGAAGGCCGAGCTGCCGAAGGCGTTCGCGCTCTTCGGACCCGTGATCGGCTCCGCGGCGGTCTTCGGCCCGATCATCGGCGGCCTTCTCGTCGGCGCGCACGTCCTCGGAGGCTGGCGGCTCGTCTTCTTCGTCAACCTGCCCGTCGGGCTGGCCGCGACGGCGGGCGCGCTCCTGCTGATGCCGGAGTCGCGCGCGCCGCACGCACCGCGCATCGACACGGTCGGGTCGGTGCTCGTCGGCGGCGCGATGCTCGCGCTCGTCTATCCGCTGATCGAGGGCCGCCAGGCCGGGTGGCCACTCTGGACATTCGCGCTGCTCGCGGGCGGCTTCGTACTGCTCGGCGTGTTCGGGCTGCAGCAGCGGCGGCGCTCGCGCTCCGATCTCGACGCGCTCATCGAGCCGAGCCTGTTCGCGAACCGCGGTTACAGCGCCGGCTCGCTCGTGCTGCTCGTGTTCTTCCTCGGGATGACGGGGTTCATGTTCGCGCTCACCCTCTTCCTGCAGGTCGGCCAGGGGTTCTCGGCACTCCATGCCGGACTGAGCTTCGTCCCGTGGTCGGCGGGGCTCGCCGTCGGCGCCGGGCTGAGCGGTGGCGCGCTCGCGCCGCGGTACGGGCGCCGCGTGCTCGAGGCGGGCGGCGGCGTCTCGCTCGTCGGGACGATCATGCTCGTCCTCGAGGCGCGCCACGGCCTCGTCTCGAGCTGGGATCTCTTCCCCGGCCTCGTCGTCTCGGGCCTCGGGATGGGCCTGATCGTCGCGCCGCTCTTCGACATCATCATCGCCGCGGTCACGGAGCGTGAGCTCGGTTCGGCGTCGGGTGTGCTCAATGCGGTGCAGCA
>DASZLW010000350.1:0-10761 GCA_035552175.1 Gaiellaceae bacterium
CGACGACGTTGTAGCCGAGCTCCCCGAGCCGGTTCAGCTGCTCGTCGAACTTCGCCACCGGCACCGTCGTCGGGTTGTCCGGGAGGTCGTTGACCTTGTGGTACATCAGGATGCTGAGCGTCTTCGTCTCGTCCGGACGCAACCGGAGGGCGGTCGACGTCTCGCCGATCGTGCGGTAGAGCGCGTTCTTCACGACCTGCTTTGCCTGCTGAGCGGTCACGGCTCCATCCTACGCCGCGGGCCCAGGCGTCCCCGGCGCGCGTCGCGCCAGCCGGCGAGGACGGCTCCCACCCCTTCGCGCCGGCGCCCGGCGAGCACGGCCTGGGCGAGGTGCGCCCCCACGACCAAGGCGCGGCGGCGGCGGGTCGGAAGCCACGCGAGCGGCGCGTGCCGCTCGTAGACCACGATCGAGTTGCGCGTGTCGTAGTAGAGCGTCGTGGGCGAGCTCTCGCCGCCCGAGCCGGCCGACACCTTGTGCGTCACCTTGCTGCGGGGAACGACGTAGAGGCGGTAATCGGCCGCGCGAGCACGGAGCGACCAGTCGACGTCCTCGACGTAGAGGAAGAGCTCGTCGTCGAACAGGCCGACGTGCTCGAGCACGGGCCCCGGGACGAGCATCGCCGCACCGCAGGCGCGGTCGGTCTCGACGACGGAGGCGAACCTGCCGTCGTCGGCCTCGCCGTAGCCGCGTTGGCGCCCGTTGTAGCCCGACCGCGGGTCGAAGCTCGCCCCGGCGAACCAGATCACGCCCGGCGGCTCGGCAAAGAGGATCGTGCTGCAGAGGGCGCCTGCGTCCGGCCGGCGTTCGGCCTCGTCCATGAGCGCGCTCACGAACCGGGGATCGACCTCGACGTCGTTGTTCAGCACGAGGACGTGGGAGGCGCCGAGCTCGAGCGCCCTTCGGATCCCGGCGTTGTTGCCGCCCGCGAAGCCGAGGTTCGCGCCCGTCTCGATCAGCTCGATGCCGGGAAACGCGTCCCGCACCGCCTCGACGGTCCCGTCGGTCGACCCGTTGTCGACGACGATCGGGACGAGCTCTGGCTCGGTGACGGCCGAGAGCGAGCGTAGGCAGGCGAGCGTGTCGTCGCGCCCGTTCCACGTCAGGATCACGACCGCAACCGCCATGCACGGACGCTATCCGTCGTGAAGCCGGCGGAGGTAGCTCCACGCCTCGACGAGGCCCCGCGGTCGCCAGAGCGCGATCGCGCCGGCGTAGAGCACGAGGCCGACCCCCGCCGCCGGCAGCGCGCCGAGCACGAGCGCGGGCGCGCCGTAGAGCAAGACCGCAAGCCCGCCGCATGTCGCCGCGGCGAGGAGGATCCCGCGGGACGTGGCCGCGAGCGAGCCGAGTGCCCACAGGAGGACGGCCAGGATCGCGAAGGTGCTCACCGCCATCGCGGCGACGACACCCGCGAGACCGAATGCCGAGCGCCCGATCCATTCGGCGAGGACGTGAACCCCGAGCCCACCCGCCGCGAGCAGCGGCAACCAGCCCGCCCGCCCCCGGACGAAGAGGAGCGGGAAGGCGACGGAGAGCGCGATCGATGCGATCATCCACGGTGCGAAGTACGCGACGAGCCGTCCGAGCTCGGCGCCGGTTTCGCCGCCATAGCTCGACCCGAGCCCGATCCGCGCCACCCGCCGGCCCGCGAGGGCGAAGACGCCCGCGGCTCCCGCGACGAGCGCGAGCGAGACCCACGTCGCGCTGACGATGTGCCGCGCCGACCGCTCGGGGCTCAGCTCAACCCGGGCGAGCGGGACCGACGAGATCAGCGCGATCGAGGTGGCCGTGACGGCAACGAGCAGCGAGGAGATGAGGTAGGCGTACGAGAAGGTCGTCGGCTTCCCGGTCCCGAGCCCGCTCGCGAACCGGTAGCCGACGATGTAGAGCCCCTGGAGCGCGAACGGCACGGCGACGCCCGCGCCGAGCGAGCGAAGCCGCCGCGCGCCGCCTGCGAGCGGCCGGCCGACGGCCCGCAGGCGAATGAGCGCGACAAGCGGGATCGCGAGCGAGACGATCCCGTTCAGCGCGAGCCCCCATCCGAACGCGGCGACGCCGTGACCGACGAGCGCGCCGATCGCGGCGACTCCGGCGACGGCCCCGGCCACGTAGCCGGCCGCGGCGGTCGTGTAGTCGTCGCGGGCGGCCAGCGCGCTTGCAGCGACACCCGCGTAGACCTGCGCGGCGGCGGCGAGCGCGAGCCACGGCAGCAGCTCGGTGGCGCTCCGGCGCGCCTCCGGGCTGTCGGTGAGCAGGCCCGCCACGGCGTGAGGGGCGAGGATCCCGACCGCGAGCGCCGGGCCGAGCGGCACCGCGAGCGCGGCGGCCCACGAGCCGAGCTCGCGTGGAAGCCCACCTACCTGCTGAGCCCTCGCGAGGTCAGGGAGCACGACGACGCGCAGCGAGCTCGCGACGAGAAGCAGCGCGAGATAGACGGCGTATGCCGCGAAGAAGCCGTCCGTCGTCGCTCCGTGGCCGAACTTCCGCGAGAGGATCGCTCCGGCCACACCCGCCGCCCCGCTCACGGCCGCGGTCGCGACGCCGGTCAGGAAGCCGCTTCGTACCGCGCTCCCGCCAGCTGAGCGATTACCCTGCATCGATGCCGCGCGACGATAGCGTCATCTGGTCGGACGACGAGCTGGACGCGCTTCGCGAGACGCTCGGCTCGTCATATGCCGGACGCACATGCCTCGTGACGGGAGCCGACGGATTCATGGGCTCCCACCTGACGGACGCCCTGGTCGAGCTCGACGCCCGCGTGATCGCCTTCGTGCGCGCCACCTCCTCGGGCGCGCTCAACAACATCGGCGGCAAGCGCGACCGCCTCGCGCGCGTCGTCTTCGCCGACCTCACGGACAAGACCTCGATCGACTACCTGATGCGCGACCTCCGCAAGGCGGACGACAAGCCGTACATCTTCCACCTGGGCGCCCAGGCGCACGTCGGCGAGTCGTGGCACCGCCCGTACGAGACGGTGATCGCGAACACGGTCGGGACGCTGAACCTCCTCCAGTCGGTCGTCGACCACGGCGTCGAGCTCGAGAAGTTCGACACGGCGGGTACGTCCGAGGAGTACGGAAACGTCCGCGAGTCGGTCTCGGAGCATCACGACTTCGACGAGGACGGCGGGCTGATCCTGCACGAGCGCTCCCCGATCAACCCCAAGTCGATCTACGCCACCTCCAAGGTCGCTGCAGACTTCCTCACCATGAACTACCACGACGCCTACGGGGTGCCGGGCGTCGTCACGCGGATGTTCAACAACTACGGCCCGCGCCAGAACCCCCGGTACATCACGGGCACGATCATCACCCAGGCGCTCGAGCGGCCGAACGTCGAGCTCGGGCAGCTCGACCCGCTGCGCGACTTCTGCTTCTGCACCGACGGCGTGCGCGGCCACCTCACGGTCGCAGCGCACGGAACCCCCGGCGACGTCTACGTCTACGGCCAGGGCCAGAACATCTCGATGGCCGACTGGGCGGGTATGGTCCTCCGGATCGGCGAGGAGAACGGCCACTGGCCCGCCGGACGCGAGATCGTGACGACCCCCGCGCGCTTCCGGCCCGGGGCGAGCGAGGTGATGGCGCTCCGGGTCGGCTTCGAGAAGCTCGCCGCCCAAACGGGTTGGCAGCCGACCATCTCGTGGGAAGAAGGAGTCCGGCGCACGATCGCCTGGTACGCGGCGAACCGCGAGAGCTGGATCGGGCGGGTCGACTGGCTCAACAGGAAAGCCTCGTGAAGGTCCTCGTCACGGGCGGGGCCGGGTTCCTCGGTTCGTTCGTCGTCGAGCGGCTTCGCGCCCGCGGCGACGAGGTCGTCGTGCCGCGGCGGGCCGAGTTCGACCTCACGCGCTGGGACGACGCCGAGCGCCTCTTCGCAGAGACCGAGCCCGAGCTCGTGTTCCACCTCGCAGCCGAGGTCGGGGGGATCGGCGCGAACCGCGCGAGCCCCGGCCGGTACTGGTTCTCGAACCTGATCATGGGCGCGCACGTCCTCGAGCTCTCGCGGACGCACGGCGTCTCGAAGCTCGTCGTCGCGGGAACCGTCTGCGCCTACCCGAAGTTCACCCCGACCCCGTTCTCCGAGGACGACCTCTGGAACGGCTACCCGGAGGAGACGAACGCTCCCTACGGCGTCGCGAAGAAGGCGATCCTCGTCGGGGCGCAGGCCTACCGGGAGCAATACGGGCTGAACGCGATCTACCTGCTGCCCGCGAACCTCTACGGGCCGCGTGACAACTTCGACCTCGAGAGCTCGCACGTCGTCCCGGCGCTGGTGCGCAAGTTCCTCGCGGGAGGCCCCCTCGTGACGCTCTGGGGCGACGGCTCGCCGACGCGTGAGTTCCTCTACGTCGAGGACGCCGCCGACGCGCTGCTCGTCGCCGCCGACCGCTATTCCGGTGCCGAGCCGATCAACATCGGCACGGGAGCCGAGACGGCGATCGGCGAGCTCGCGGCCCTCGTGAAGGAGCTCACGGGGTCGGAGAGCGAGATCGCCTGGGACAACTCGATGCCGAACGGGCAGCCGCGACGGCGGCTCGACACGAGCCGGGCCGGCAAGCTCCTCGGCTGGACCGCGGCGACCCCGCTCCGGGACGGGCTCGAGCGAACGATCGACTGGTATCGCACAGCGGCTCCTCGCACGGAGTAGGCGGGTGACGGCGACCGCCTCCAGCAGCCGGGCCGAAAGGCCGTCCCCGATCCTCTTCGGGAGCGCATGACCGCCGCGGGCACTCCGACGCTCCCCGGCTCGCGGCTCTCACGCGGCGCATACCTCGCCGGCCGCCGGCTCGGGCGCGTCGCGCTCCTCGCCAGGCGTGCTCCGACGCCGCCGCCGTGGGCGGTCCTGGCAGCCCTCGTCGTGGCCAACTGGGTGGTGCTGCTCGAGATCGCCCGGATCGCGAGCCACGACGGGTGGCTGTACTTCCAGGGCGGCGACGCAACCTGGTACTACACGTCCGCCTGGCTGATCGCGCACGGCCACCTCCCATTCGCCTCGATCGGGTACGGCTACTCCGTCCTGATCGCGCCGATCGCGTACTTCGCCGGGCCGAACATGCTCGATGGGCTTCCGGCGATCGTCGTCTTCGACCTTGCGGTGCTCGCCCCGATCGCGCTCCTCTGCGTCTACGGGATCGCGCGCATGATCGGCGGCCGCGCGTTCGGCTATTTCGCAGCGCTGGCCTGGGCCGTCTTCCCGGTCGCGATCATCCACTACTTCCTTCCCGACTATCACGCGAACTACGTCGACGTGACGCTGCCACCGGCGCTCGGCCTCACGGCGCGCGGGGACTTTCCCTCGCTCGTCTTCCTGCTCGTCGCGGCGTACTTCGGGATGCGGGGGATGTACTCGGGCGTCCGCCTCGACTTCCTCGGGTCGGGCCTCGCGCTCGGCTTCGCGATCGCCGTCAAGCCGTCGAACGCCCTCTTCGTGCCGGCGATCGTCGTCGCGCTGCCGCTCGCGCGGCGATTCGAGGGGCTGCTGCTCGTCGGCGCCGGGCTCGTGCCCTCGCTCGTCGGGCTCGCGTTCTGGAAGTACTACGGGATCGGCTACCTGCCCGTGTTCAGGTCGACCGCGGGCGCCTATCCCCCGGGGACGATGGCCGCCGCGCCGATGGTCGGATTGAACTTCGATCCCGGGCACTACCTGCCGATCCACTGGGATCGCATCTCCAACAGCCTCGACGGATTCCGGGAGTACACCGTGAGCCGCCGCCTCGTGGAGTGGGTTGCCGTCGGCGGGCTCGTCGGGCTCGCACGACGGTCCGTGCCGGCGGCCGCACTGATCGGGCTCTGGCTCGCGTCGTTCTTCGTCGTCAAGAGCAGCTCGCCGCTCGTGAAGTTCTCGTGGGGGAGCTACCTCACGCATCTCATCCCGGCCTTTCCGGCGTACTTCGTGCTCGCGATCTCGATCCCGTTCCTGATCCCGGTCCTCGGCCGCCGGAAGATCGTCCCGGCGATCCTGCCCGGGATGCGGCCGGGGCGGCCTCTGCGACTCGGCGTCTACGCGCTCGCCGCCGTCGCAGTCGCCTCGGCGCTCGTCGTGGCGGTCCTGCCCCCCGTGGCCTCGCCGACGGCGGTCGACTTCTTCGGGCAGTACCTGTACCTCCCGCTCGACGGCTTCGCCGTCTCCTCGAGCGTCTCCGGCGGCGCCGTCACGCTCGAGTGGAGCTCACAGCGTCCATCGGCCGAGCGGGTCTCCTATGCGATCTTCCGCGACCGGCCGGGCGCCGTCTCGTGCGCACGGAGGCGGAAGCACGCATCGACACTCTGCGTCTACTACCCGAACAACCAGGTCGGCTCGGTGCAGGGAGACAAGACCTCGTGGGTCGATCATCCCCCGCCCGGGCGCTGGGTCTATCGCGTCGTCCTGTCGGCCTCGCCGGGCCGGCAGCAGTTCAGCAACGACTACATCCTCGCCAGCCGGCCCACACCGACGATCCGCATCGGGTGACCGCAGGCTCGCGGAAGCCGGCCGACCCCGGCCCGGGGCGAGGTCGGGCCGCCGGACGCAGCCTCCGGCCGGGTCGCTTCCGGCCCAAGCGTGGCGTCCCGCAGCTCAGCAGGCACGCCGCGCTCATCGCCGGCGGCCTGGCGCTCTTCTCGCTCGTCGCGTGGCAGGCGCTGACGACATCGGCGAGATGGGGCCCGGTGGACGCCGGCGAGTACCTCCTGAACGCCCAGTACCTCGACGTACACCACCATCTTCCGCCCGACTACGTCAGCTACGAGTACTCGGCGCCGCCGCTCTTCGAGGCGCTCGCCGTCCCGATCGACCACCTCGCACGCTGGCTGCCGTCGATCCCGCTCGAGGCTCCCTGGAACGTGCTGACGCGGGCGCTGTGGCTGATGCTCGTCGTCGCCTCGGCCTGGTGCCTCACCGCCGCCGGCTCGCGACGGCGGATCGCGGGCGCCGCCGCGGCAGTCCTCGCCGTGGCCTGGGGCCTCGACGAGGCGATCTCCCTCGCCGGCACGGAGGCCTGGTCGGCCGGCCAGCTGCTGGCTCTTGCGGCGGGGCTCGGGCTGCTGGTCACGTCCGGGTCGATCGCACGGGAGTTGTGGCCCGCTCAGCCGCGGCGCGTTCTCGCGACGGTGGCCTTCGTGGCCGCCTATCCCGTCGTTCTCCGGATGTCGGTGCTCTTCCATCCCGAGACGACGATGGCGTTCCTGTCCGCCCTCGTCATCCTCGTCGTGATCCGGGCCGATCGTCGCGGCTGGCCCGTCGGCCTCGGCGTCCTGACCGGCGTGCTCTGCGGCCTCGACCTGCTGGCCCGCCAGAGCGCCGTCGTCGTCTGCGCGTGCGTCGCTGCGGTCGCGATTCTCGCGGCGGGCCGGAAGGCAAGCCGGTTCCTCGCGTCGGCGGCGCTGGCGCTCGCCCTCGTGGCGGGGCCATGGCTCGGCTACGCCGCGCACACGTGGGGCAACCCCCTGCAGGGGAACCTCCAGCGCCCGACGGGGGGAATGCTGGTGTCGGGCGAGCCGGCGTCGTTCTACGTCTCGTTTCCCGTCGCCTCGCTCGTCACGCGGCCCTACCGGCCCTCCTTCGAGAACGACTTCCTTCCGAAGCTCCACGCCGACCTGTGGAGCGACTGGTACGGGGGCCTCCACGCCGGAGTCCCGGCCTCCCGGGCCGTGCGCATCACTGCCTCGATCCAGAGCGTGTTCGGGCTCGTCGCGGACGTCCTCGCGCTGATCGGGCTCGGCGGCTTCGGCGCGCCCGCTTTCCTGCGGCTGCTGCGGCGGCGAAGCCGGGGCACGGCCGATCTCGTGGGAGGGTTCCTCGCGCTGGTCGCCGTCGCGGGCGCGGTCGCGTTCCTGGCGCAGATCGTGCGCTACCCGCAGACCGAGGGCAGGGAGATCAAGGCCAGCTACCTCCTGTTCACGGCGCCGTGCTGGGCGATCTTCTCGGTGCAGGCGTGGTTGTGGCTGAAACGCTCGTGGGCGCGATGGAACGTCATCCTCACCGTGCTGGCCATCCTGTACGCGGGGAGCTACGCCGCCACCGCGGCGGCGAACCTCTCGCTTTCCTACGACCCGCGGCTGAATCTCGTCGTCCCGTCGGGCTACGTCGACCTGAGGACGTCGATCCAGGCGTTGAACACCGCTCGAGTCGGCACCGAGGCCGACTTCGCGGTCTTCGTCCAGGACGCCGGGACCGAGGGAGCAGCCGACACCCGGGTCGAGATCCGGCTCGACCCCGACATGTCCCTCCTCGCGCGCCCGTACACCTCGGAAGGCTCGGGATGCACCGGCACGCGCGTCCTCGAATGCTCGCTCGGGCTCGTCGCAGCCGGGACGAGCGCCCAGGTGCGGCTCGCCGTGCGTCCGTCGCAGAGCGGCGTCGAAGCACTCATCGCCTCGGCGACCGCCTTCGGGACGCTCGCCCATACCGCCGACGATGCCCGCGCGCTCTACGTGGTCGTTCCCTGAGGGGAGCTCTGCGCGATGCAGTCGGCGAGCAGCACGAATGCCCTGGCCGGCGGGCTCGAGCCCCAGAGCGTGACGACGTTGTCGTAGCGTCGCAGCAGGTCGCCGAGCTGCGCGCGGATCGCGGGCGCCGAAAGGCGCCGGTAGCCGGCCTGGAGGGTCTCGCCCTCGGAGATCGACAGTCCGAACGCAACCGTCACGGACCTGCGTCCGAAATGCGCGACGAACGCGCCGCCGGATGCCGTCGAGCCGACGAAGTCGACGGTGCCGCCGATCGGGACGCCCCGGGCGACGAGACAGGATCTCGTCGCCGTGCGGGCGAAGATCGGCGGGGCGGCGACCGACGGAGGCCCTGACCCCGCGGGACGCGATCCGCAGCCGGCCGCGCCGCCGAGGATCGCCACCGCGACCGCCAACCGGCCGCCGGCGAGCGCCAGCCGCGACGTCACTCCCGCTCGGACAGGCGCGACTCGAGAAGCGCGAGGCGCTGCGCCAGGATCGTGTTCTGGTCCGCGAGGCGCGAGATCACGGTCGAGTAGTGGAGCAGCACGAGGATCACGAACAGCAGCCCCACCGCGAACAGCACGGCCGGCGGGTAGGTGCTGACGCCGAACCAGCGGGCGATCGTGTTCAGGCCGCCGCGCCAGGCCGAGAGCGCGACGAGCACGAGCCCGGTCGCGAGCCAGAGGAGCGCGTACCGCTCCCGCAGCCGGCGCGTGCGAATCAGCTCGAAGACGACGAGGAGCAGGATGATCGCAACCGCCGCGGCGGCGATGGAGGTGCGAAGCGGGGTCATTGATCGCCCAGGGGAACCGACTTGCGGCGGAAGAGGTCGACGAACACGGCGAGGAGCACCTTGATCATGTAGTAGACCGACCCGAGCGTGCCGATCGACGAGCGGCCGTGCTCGCGCTCGCGCATCGTCACCGGCACCTCGCAGACGCGGATCCCGTGGCGGAACGCCATCACGAGCCCCTCGACCTCCGGGTAGTCGTGAGGCAGGTCGGCGGCGAAGAGCGCGATCGTGCGGCGGTTCGCGGCCTGGAAGCCCGAGGTCGTGTCGGTCAGCCGCTGGCGCGCGATCCCCGAGACGACGCGCGCGAGCACGCGGATCCCGATCCGGCGGGCCGCGGAGGAGCGGTAGCCGCCCGACCCGATGAACCGCGACCCGATCGCGAGGTCCGCCTCGCCCGCGACCACGGGCCTCACGACCTCGCGGAGCTGGGACGGATCGTGCTGACCGTCCCCGTCGAGCCTCACGGCGAGATCGAACCCACCGTCCCAGGCGAAGCGGAAACCGGTCTGCACCGCGCCGCCGATTCCGAGGTTGAACGGAAGCCGGACGACGTGGGCCCCGGCGGCGGCGGAGACCTCCGCGGTGCGATCGGTCGACCCGTCCGAGACGACGACGACCTCGAGCCCCGGATCGAGCGCCTCGAGCTCGGCGAGGAGCCGCCCGATGTTCTGCTCCTCGTTGAACGCGGGCACGATCGCGATGCGCTTCACGGCAGCAAGGGGCGCCCCGAGCGCGGGGGCCCCGGACACGACCTCAGTCGACACGAGCCTCCGATCCGGCCCGGAGCCCGAGCAGGTCGAGCAAACGGCGGGCGCGGTGTCGGTATGTGTGCTCGTCGAGCGCGCGCTCGCGGGCGCGGCGGCCCATCTCCTCCGCCTGGGCCGGGTCGTCGAGCAGGTCGCGGTAGGCGGCGAGGGCCTCGTCGACGTCGGCCACCACGAGGAGCTCGCTCCCGGGCTCGAACCAGCGCTCGATCCCGTCGTAGGGGTTCGCGACGATCGCCGCGCCCGCCGCGGCGAGCTCGAACGGACGGCACGACGACGAGGCGTACACGCTCGCGTGCGACCGGCGCGTGAGGCACAGGTTGATCCGGGCCGCGGAGATCGCGCGGGGAAACGCCGGGAACGAGACGTCGCCGAGCAGCCGTGCATTGCCGATGTCCCCGAGGAAGTCGCCGCCGCCGAGTGCGAAGTCGACCTCCGGCAGCGCGCGCGAGGGCTCGCCGACGAGCGCCGCCATCCACTCGCGGCGGAACTTGTCGCCGTGCCCGTAGAAGAAGACGTCGGTCTCCTTCTCGATCGGCTGGGGCGCGAAGAACTCGGGGTCGGCGCCCCAGAAGATCGTCTCCGCGCGGCGCGCCCCGAGAGCCAGGAGCCCGTCGAGCCCGCCCTCCGAGTTCGAGATCACGAGGTCGTACTCGCCCGGATCGGCGCCGTGGTAGTAGTTGAAGCCGGCGTCCATCCCGCCGAACTGGGGCAGGCTCATCGGGACGTCGCCGTCGTAGAAGACGACCGGGATGTCGAACCGGTCGCGGAGCG
>DASZLW010000351.1:0-1975 GCA_035552175.1 Gaiellaceae bacterium
GATCGTCTTGCCCTTGAAGCGGACCTCGAGCGTCTCCCGGTTGTAGCGCTTGCCGTGGCACTGCTCGCACGGGACGTACACGTCCGGGAGGAAGTGCATCTCGATCTTGATCTGCCCGTCGCCTCGGCACACCTCGCAGCGCCCGCCCTTGACGTTGAACGAGAACCGCCCCGGCTTGTAGCCCCGCGCGCGGGCCTCCTGGGTCTTCGAGAAGAGCTCCCGGATCTGGTCGAACAACCCGATGTAGGTCGCCGGGTTGGAGCGGGGCGTGCGGCCGATCGGCGACTGGTCGACGGAGATGATCTTGTCGAGCTGCTCGAGCCCGGTGATCCGCCGGTGCGTGCCTGGCCGCTGCCGGGTCCGATGGAGTCGATTCGCGACCGCCTTGTAGAGCACGTCGTTGACGAGCGTCGACTTGCCCGAGCCGGATACGCCGGTGACGCAGCAGAACACCCCCAGCGGGATCTTCACGTCGATGCCCTGGAGGTTGTGCTCGGCCGCCCCCTGGATCGTGACGTACCCGGACGGGCGCCGGCGGCGGGCCGGGACCTCGATCGTGCGGGACCCGGCGAGAAACTGTCCCGTCAACGACTCGGGCACGCGCTCGATCTCCGCAGCGGTTCCCTGCGCCACGACATGGCCACCGTGCTCACCCGCTCCCGGGCCCATGTCGACCAGATGGTCGGCCGACCGCATCGTGCCCTCGTCGTGCTCGACGACGAGCACCGTGTTGCCGAGGTCGCGGAGGCGCTCGAGCGTCGCGATCAGTCGCTCGTTGTCCCGCTGATGGAGGCCGATCGAGGGCTCGTCGAGGATGTAGAGCACCCCGACCAGTGAAGATCCGATTTGGGTGGCCAGGCGGATCCGCTGCGCCTCCCCGCCGGACAGGGTGGCCGAGGCGCGCTCCAACGACAGGTAGCCGACCCCCACGTTGTCGAGGAACTGGAGGCGCTCCTCGATCTCCCGCAGCACCAGCCGCGCGATCCTGTGGTCGTGCTCTGAGAGCTCGAGTCGGCGCACCCATTCGAGCGCCCCGCGGGCCGACATGGCCGTGAACTCGTGGATCGGCATCTCGGCGACGAGGACCGCGCGCGACTCGGGCCGCAACCGAGCGCCGCGACACTCCGGACACGGTCGCAGCGTCATGTACTCCTCGATCTTCTCCCGCGAGAGCTCGGACTCGGTCTCGCGGTAGCGGCGCTCGAGGTTGGGCACGATCCCCTCGAACCGGGTGGCGTACGAGCGCCGCCGGCCGAACCGGTTCCGGTAGGAGACCTGGACGCGGTCCCCGTTGGTGCCGTACAGGAAGAAGTCGCGCGAGGCCTCCGGCAGGTCCTCCCACGGCGTGTCGAGGTCGACCGAGTAACGCTCGGCGATCGCCTGGATCAGCTGGTCATAGTATTCCGACGCGGAAGCCGCCCACGGAGCGATCGCCCCCTCCCCGATCGAGAGGCTCGGATCGGGCACCACCAGGTCGGGATCGATTTCCATCTGCGACCCGAGCCCGGTGCACCTGGGGCACGCCCCGTGGGGCGAGTTGAAGCTGAAGATCCTCGGCTCGAGCTCGACCAGGCTCGGCCCGTGCACCGGGCAGGCGAACTTCTCCGAGTACGTGTACACGTCGTCGAGGTCGACCAGCTCGATCTCGACCAGCCCGTCGGCCAGCGCCACCGCGGTCTCAATCGAGTCCGCGAGCCGCTTGCGCAGATCGCCCTTCATCACCAGCCGGTCCACGATCACCGCTATGTCGTGCTTGAACTTCTTGTCGAGCACGATCTCGTCGTCGAGCCTCCGGAGCTCGCCGTCGACCTTGACCCGGCTGAACCCTTCGCCCCGCAGCTCCTCGAGCTGCTTGCCGTACTCGCCCTTGCGGCCGCGCACGATCGGCGCCAGGACCATGAATCGGGTCCCCTCGGGGAGCTCCATCACCTGGTCGATGATCTGCTCGGCTGACTGGCCGCTGATCGGGCGTCCG
>DASZLW010000352.1:0-2062 GCA_035552175.1 Gaiellaceae bacterium
CCGATCTTCTGGAATGCGCCGCCGGTGATCGGGAACCAGGTGCCGCCGAGGAAGGCGAAGAGCGCGGTCGCGCCGCCCATCACCGGGCCGACGGAGTCGGGGGTGACGAAGTGCCCGATCACGATCCCGAGCCCGGCGAACGGGATCAGCCCGACGGCGATCAGGCCCGTCATCTGCAGCCACTCGTGGGCCGTCAGCCGCACGCCGAGCGTCGTGCCCGCGAGGTAGAGCGCCGCCAGGGTGATCGCCGCCATCAGGTACCCGCTCAGAACCTTGGCCCGGAAGTAGGTCCGCGTCGTGAGCGGCGTGATCCGCAGCTGCCGGTTCCAGCCGACGGCGCGCTCGCCCGAGATCCGCGCCCCCGCAGAGAGCATCGCGTTCATCGTCCCGAACGCGGCGAGCCCGACCATGAAGTAGAGCGGGGCGGAGAGCCCGGAGCCGCCGAGATCGTGCTTGTTCCGGTTCGTGCCTGCGATCAGGAAGTAGAGGACGAGCGGGAACGCCAGCGAGAAGATCATGAAACGGCGGTTTCGCACCGTCCGCACGAGCTCGAACTTGAGGTAGGTCGAGGTCATGCGGCTGCCGACTCTTCCTTCGCGGTGAGCTGCAGGAAGGCCTGCTCGAGCCCGGCGCCCGCGACCTCGATGTCCTTCGCGTCGGAAAACTCGGCGAGCAGCGCCCGGAGCGCGGCGTCCGAGTCGGCGCAGCTCAGGACGACCGACTCGCCGCGGCGCTCGACCTGGGAGACGCCGGGGAGGCGCTCGAGCGCCTCGACCGGGGCGTCCGGGAGCGTCGCCCGGATCGTCCGGGTGCCGACCATCCCCTTGATCTCCGTCGGGGGGCCGTCGGCGACGACCGAGCCGTTCGCCATCAGGACGATCCGGTCGGCGTAGGCGTCCGCCTCCTCGAGGTAGTGGGTTGCGAAGACGACGGTCTTGCCGCGGGAGGTGAACTCGCGCATCGTCGCCCAGAAGTCGCGGCGCGCCTCGACGTCCATCGCGACGGTCGGCTCGTCGAGGACGAGGAGGTCGGGGTTCGAGACGAGCGCGACCGCGAACCGGACGCGCTGTGTCTCGCCGCCCGAGAGCTTCTCCGTGCGCCGCTCGGCGATCGCGGAGATGCCGGTGAGCTCGATCACCTCGCCGACGGGGAGCGGGGTGGGGTAGAGCGAGGCCATCATCGTGACGAGCTCGCGGGCGGTCAGGTCGCGGATCAGCGCGCCCGTCTGGAGCATCGCGCCGACGGCGCCGCGGTCGATCGCGGCGCGCGGCGGCGACCCGAAGATCGAGACGGTCCCGCCGTCCGGTTCGAGCAGCCCGAGGAGCATGTCGATCGTCGTCGACTTGCCCGCGCCGTTCGGGCCGAGGAGGGCGACGGTCTCCCCGGCCGCGACGGAGACGTCGATCGCCCGCACGGCCCGCACGGCCCCGAACGACTTGGTGAGCCCCGCGAGTTCGATCCCGGTGGCAGCCACCCCGAGACTCTGCCTGGCGCGCGCAGCGCGGGTGACTGGTTCTGGCCCTCCGGGCGCTGATGCGGAGCCCTGGCGAGGTGTCGCGCCGGAAGGCCGCTGCCCCGCACAACGCCGGGAAGCCGCCCGGGCGCGGCAGCGAGCCGCCGGGCCGGCGACGCGGTTGACTCCGGACTGCGGCCTTAGTACGGTCGGCGCACGAGCAACGACGTTGCTCACAAACAGGGAGAGAACATGCGCGCAAAATCTTTTCTCGCGGCTGCGGTGTGCACAGCGGCGATGATGGGTGTAGTCGCAGGTGTCGCTTTCGCTGGTGAGGTCAAGGGCCCTCCGGGCACTCCGGGAGTTGCGTTTTCCGGTTCGGGGCAACGGACTGCGGCCCCGTCGCACTCGAACTCGATCTGCTCGTTCTCGGGGCTGAACGACCTGGACCCTGACCAAGGGCCGATCGACGTGATCGTGCAGTCGCCCGGGCAGGACGTTGTCAACGGCTCCGCGCCTCCTGGCTCTCCGGGCCACGGGAACTGCGCGGGCGGATCCAACCCGGAGAACCCGCCCACACCGTAAGCGAGACGAGGTTGGCCCCGACTC
>DASZLW010000353.1:0-5159 GCA_035552175.1 Gaiellaceae bacterium
AGGCGGACGACCGCATCGACGCCGCCCTCCCGTTCCTGAACCGCGACCTCGGCTGGGAGGATCGGGCCTGGGCCGCGACCGAGCATGGTTTCCGGCTCCTTCTCGACCGGTACATCCGGCCCGGCGACCGGGTGCTCGAGCTCGGCGCCGCCAGGAGCTGGGCCTCGCAGCACCTTCTGCCGCGCGGATGCGAGTACGTCGCGTGCGACCTCGTCGTCGATCCGCTCATCGGGCTCGGCCGCGGCCGGTTCTTCGAGGAGCGCGTCGGCCCCTATCTCCGCTTGCAGGCCGACGGGGAGCGGCTTCCGTTCAGGGACGGAAGCTTCGACGTCGCCTTCTGCATCGCCACCCTCCACCACGCGCTCGACCTGCGAGCGATGGTCGGCGAGCTCGCGCGCGTCACCCGCAGCGGAGGAGTCGTCGCCGGGCTGAACGAGGGGACGCGGGCTCCGTATCGCAGCGGCAAGAATCCGGAGCAGGAGCACGAGAAGGAGCTCGGGATCAACGAGCACGTCCACACGATGTGGGCCTACGTCGCTGCGTTCGCCAGCTCGGGGATCAGGCCCCTGCGGATCGAGTACGCCCAGGGATCGGACGAGCTCGCCCGGCGGAAGATCGCGGGAAGGCTCCTGCGGGCCGGCCGCACGCCGGCGACGTTCTGGGCGCTCAACGCCTACCCGTACTCGGGCGTCAGCCTCTTCGGCCGGCGTCGGTAGCGTCTCGGCGTGGCGACGATCGTCCAGAAATACGGCGGCACCTCGGTCGCGGGGCCGGAGGAGATCCGGCGCGTCGCCGGGCGGATCGTGAAGACGGCCGAGGCCGGGAACCGCGTGTGCGCGGTCGTCTCGGCGATGGGCCACACGACCGACGAGCTGATCGAGCTCGCAGCGAAGGTGTCGGCGAACCCGCACCCCCGCGAACTGGACATGCTGCTGACCGCGGGGGAGCGGATCTCGATGGCTCTGGTCTCGATGGCGATCAACGAGCTCGGCCACGAGGCGGCATCGTTCACGGGCTCGCAGGCCGGGATCGTGACGGACACGTCGCACGGTAGGGCGCGGATCGTCGAGATGCGGCACGGGCGAGTCCACGAGGCGCTCGCCGACGGCAAGATCGCGATCGTCGCGGGGTTCCAGGGTGTTTCGACCTCGCACGACGTGACGACGCTCGGGCGCGGAGGGTCCGACACGACCGCGGTCGCGATGGCGGCAGCGCTCGGCGCCGACGTCTGCGAGATCTACACGGACGTGGACGGGGTCTACAGCGCGGATCCACGGATCGTCCCGAATGCGCGCAAGCTGAAGCAGGTCTCGTTCGAGGAGATGCTCGACCTGGCCGCGAGCGGGACACGTGTGCTCGCGCTGCGCTCGGTCGAGTACGCTCGCAACCACGGCGTGAGGATCCATGTCCGCTCCTCCTTCAACGAGAGCGAGGGGACGTGGATCGTCAAGGAGGAGGACATGGAACAGGCGATCATCTCGGGCATCGCACATGACACGAGCGAGGCGAAGGTCACGATCCGCCGCGTTCCGGATCAGCCCGGGGTCGCCGGTCGGACGTTCCGCCCTCTGGCCGATTCCGGGATCAACGTCGGCGAGATCGTGCAGAACACGTCCGTCGACGGGCATGCGGACATCTCGTTCACGTTGCCGGAGATCGAGCTCGAGCGGGCCGCGCCGATCCTCGAGAAGCTGTCGGACGCGATCGGCGCCGAGGGATTCACGTCGGAACGGGAGATCGCGAAGGTATCGGTCGTCGGTGCAGGGATGCGGTCGAACCCCGGCGTCGCGGCCGCGATCTTCGAGTCGCTCGCCGAGGCCGGGATCAACATCGAGATCATCTCGACCTCGTCGATCCGCGTCTCGTGCGTCGTTCCCGCGGCCGACTGCGAGCGAGCGGTCAACGTCATCCACGAGCGGCTGAAGCTCGCCGACGACGTCGACTACCAGGGCGGCGCGGCCTAGCCTCCGGCTACTGCGGCGGTCACTCCCCGGTGCCGGGCTCGTCTGGTGCAGGCGAGGAGGTGGCGGCGGCCGGCGCAGCGGCGGTGTCCTTCTCGGTGAGCTTCCCGGCTTTGATGGTCGCCACCATGTCAGCGGACTGCTCGCGGTACACGGCTCCGTCCTCGAACTCGATCACCGGATACATCCGCTGCCCGCTCAGCTTCTCGAGGTCGTCGCGCTTCGAGTGGCGCACCGGCCCCTTCACGATCTCGTAGTCGACTCCGGCGGCGTCGAGCTCCTTCTGGACGCGCCAGCACGGATGCCCTCCAACCTTGAACCACACGTTCGAACAGCGGTGCAGCTTGACGGCCATCGTCCCCTCCCGGTCGGTAACGGACGCATCGTACGCCGGTGCGGCCGGATAGCTACTGCGCCGGGGGCGGCGAGCCGAGATCGGTGCTGATCCTGGTGAACTCGTCGCGGTCGATCTCGCCGCGGGCGTAGCGAAGGCGAACCGAGTCAAGTGCGGCGTCGCCGTGAGCGCCGGGCCAGCCGGCCAGGGCCGGCGACCTTCGCCCGGACGCGTTCGCGAGCGCCCGGACGGCGAAGAAGAGCACGGCCGCGAGCGCGAGGAGCACGAGCAGCCAGAAGACCGGATGGCCGCCGTGATGGGCGTGAACGAAGAAGGGACCGGCCGGTCCGCCGCGGTTCATCCTGTCAGTTTAGGCCGAGTGTGGAAAAGGTGCCAGACGACGCCGGCAGCAACCCGTCCAAACCCTGCTCGCGAGCACGAAATCCCTGCAAACCGGGCGTCACTCAACCCAGAAACCCGGTGTCAGACACCGGTTTTTCGCCCCTCGGAGCGCCCCCGCCGAAAGGACTTTTGGCCTTCAGGCGGCGGCTGGATCCGATGCACGGGCGCCGACTCCGTCGAGCGCCGCCGCGGCTGTCGCCGTGAAGAGGTGGTGCAGGATCAGGAGCTGGATCAGCGCGAGCGATTCCGACCGGTGCAGGTCGTTCCCGATCGTGAACTCGCCGAGCCGTTCGGGCCTCAGGTGGCTCGCGAAGTGCAGCCCGCTCCACACGAGCTCCTCGATCGCCTCGGCGCGCTTGCGCTCGAGCCGGCCCGGGATGTGCAGGTGCGTCTCCTCGCCCTCCTCGGTGATCCGGATCCCGCCGGAGGCATCCGCCTCGCCGTCGAGCACCGACCGGAAGTCGGGATGCTTGAGCGACGGCCGGAGCACGAGCTCCGCGTCCAGGTGCTCCTGATCGCCGCCCGCGTTCGGCAGGAACGACACGACGATGTCCGCGTGCTTCTGCTGCGGGCGGATGAAGGCATCCGAGTCGGGCTCGCGCTTGTCGAGCTCCGAGAGCACCTGGTCGGTCGTGTACCCGCGGCGCGAGCAGTCGCGCTGCACCTTCCACCTGCGACGCAGCTCCTCGGGCGGCGCGAGGTAGATCTTGACGTCGAACAGGCCGCGCAGATCCTCCGTGTAGTAGCCGAGGAGCCCCTCGACGACGGAGAACCGCTGAGCGTCGACCCGGACGAGCGGCCCGAACGTACCGTCCTTGTGCTGATACACCGGCTTGAGGATCGGCTCGCCGTTCCGCATGTGGCCGATGTGCTGCGCCATCATGTCCATGTAGTTGCACTCCGGATCGAGCGGCGTGATCCCGCGCTCGGCGCGCTGGCGGCGGTCGTAGCGGTGATAGTCGTCGACGCAGACGTGCGTGACGTTGTCCTCCCCGAGCACGCGCACGAGCCCTCGGGTAAGGGTGGTCTTGCCGGCCGCCGAGTCGCCGACGACGCCGAGAATGATCGAGCGGCCCATAGCTCCTCCCAGGCCTCAGTGAGCCCCGAGACTCGGGGAGTCGTCTTCTGCCTCGTGGTCCTCCGCGAACACGCTGCTCTGGAGGATGTCATCCGGCGTGATCGTCATCAACTGGTCGCGCGTCAACTCGCCACCGTCGGCGAAGAGGCGATTGGCCTGGCGCAGGCGCGCGCGGTCGATCGAGTTGCGGACGCTGCGGCCGTGCGCGAACCGCGGGCGCTTCACGCGCCGCTGGAGGTACTCGCGGAACGCTTCCTCCGCGCCCGGGCCGAACACGTAGTTCTGGTTCTGGAGCATCAGGTGCGAGATCGCCATGAGCTCGTCGACGTCGTAGTCGGGGAAGTCGATGTGGTGCGCGACGCGAGACGAGAGACCCGGGTTCGACCGGAAGAAGTCGTCCATCCGATCCTTGTAGCCGGCGAAGATCACGACGAGCTTGTCGCGCTCGGCCTCCATCACCTGGAGGAGGATCTCGATCGCCTCGCCGCCGTAGTCTCGCTCGTTCTCGGGCTTGTACAGGTAGTAGGCCTCGTCGATGAAGAGCACGCCGCCGTAGGCGCGGCGAAGCACCTCCTTCGTCTTCGGCGCCGTGTGGCCGACGTACTGGCCGACGAGGTCGTCTCGCGTGCAGGCGACGACGCGAGGCTCCTCGATGTAGCCGAGGCGATGCAGGACCTGCGCCATCTTCAGCGCGACGGTCGTCTTGCCCGTCCCCGGATTGCCCGTGAAGGACATGTGCAGAGAGGGCCGGTCGGAGGCGAGGCCGACCTGGCTGCGAAGCTTGTCGATCAGGAGCAGCGCCGCGATCTCACGAATCCGAGTCTTGACCGGGACGAGGGCGATCAGCTCGCGGTCGAGCTGGTCGAGCACCTCGATCACGTTCGTCGACGAGAGCGCCGAAGCGAGGTCCGCGCTCTCCCGGACCTCGGGATCTGCCTCCTCCTCGTCGACGTCGTACTCCTCCGGCTCCGCAGCGGGAGCCGGAGGGGTACGCGACATGCCGAACTCGAAGCTCACGCGGCCTGCTACTCCCCGGAGCCGTTCGAGGCGTGGGCGTGACCGGACACGGCCGCCGAACCTGCTGCCGCATCGGTGTACGGGATCATCCGGAAGCGGTTCACGCGCCCGGGGCCCTGGATCCGGTCGAGCTTGAACGACGTCTCCGTGGACGGCCGGTTCACGATGAACGACATGGCGCTCGTCTGGCGACCGCGGGTCGGGTCGTAGGCGATGACCTTGATGTAGTGCTCCGGGAACGCCTCACGGGCGGCGCGGACCTCCCGCAGGATGTTCTCGCTGTCCTCCGGCTTCGTGTCGAACGCGGGAAGGCCCCACATCTCCCAGTACGCGTTGCGCGGGTGGACGTCGTCGGTGTACTCGATCG
>DASZLW010000354.1:0-3287 GCA_035552175.1 Gaiellaceae bacterium
CCGAGCCGATCGTCGCCTCCCGCACCGAACGCGCGATCCTCGCGGCGATGGGCTCGAGTCCGGCGGCTGAGGCGAACAAGCTCCTCGACGGTGCGCTCGACCTCGCCCAGCGCGTCGCGGGTGCGGCCGAGCAGGGCCGCTTCGATGTCGTCGACCTCGGCCGGCGGGCCCGCAGCCTGCTGCAGGCGACGACCGAACCTTCCGAGCCGGAAAGCCTGTTCTGAGCCGACGGTCCCCGCTGCGATGAGCGGCGGGCCCGACGGAGCAGGTCCCCCGGGACTTCTGCCCTTGAAGCGCGACGCGTTCGACCGCGACGTCCACGAGGTCGCCCGCGCGCTCATCGGCGCGGAGCTGCTCGTCGGCGAGGTGGGCGGGACGATCGTCGAGGTCGAGGCGTACTCGCAGGACGACCCGGCGGCGCATGGCTTCCGCGGTCAGACGCCCCGGAACGCCACGATGTTCGGCCCGCCCGGCCGCGCCTACGTCTACCGCTCCTACGGCCTTCACTGGTGTCTCAACTTCGTCTGCGAGGGCGTGGGAGTCCCGAGCGCGGTGCTGATCCGCGCGCTCGAGCCCACCCGGGGGGTCGACGTGATGCGGCAGCGCCGCGGGATCGGCGAGCCACGCCTCCTCTGTTCGGGCCCCGGACGGCTCTGCCAGGCTCTCGGAGTGACGCGCGACCACGACGGCCTGCCGCTCGACGAGCCGCCGTTCCGGGTCACCGAGGCGAAGGAACGCCCCGTCCTGCTCGTCGGCGAGCGGATCGGGCTGACAAAGGCGGCGGAGCGTCCGTGGCGCTACGGCCTCGCCGGCTCGCGCCACCTGAGCCGGCCGTTCAGGCCCGGCGCGTCTTCAGGGTGACCTTCAGGCCCGGCGCAGCGGCGACACCCGCGCGCGGCGACTGGGCGATGACCCTGCCCGCCGTGTTCCCGGAGACGACCACCCCGAGCTTCAGCCGCGCGAGTGCGGCACGGGCCGTCGCCACCTGCATTCCGACGACGCGCGGCACGACGCCGTCCGAGGGGCGCGCGACGTAGAGATCGACGGTGTCGTAGGCGGAGAGCGTCCCGTTGCGCGGGCTCTGGCCGACGACGATTCCCACCGGCTGCCCCGGGGTCGCCGTCCGGTAGACCACGTGGTACTCGAGCGGCTGCCCCGTGAGCTGCGCCTCGGCGGAGGCGAGCGTCTCGCCGCCGAGATGCGGCACGTCGACCTCGTTGACCTTGCACGGCGCGACGCTCGTTGGAGCGGAGCCCTCGAAGAACTGGATCGACTGCGACCCGGTGCAGTGGCCGTTGTCGAGCTCGATCTTCCCCTGCCGGAAGATGACCGTCGCGGGAGTGGAGTAGGGGATCGACGCATCCGGGAACGACGACGGCGTGTACTTCCGGTACGGGAGGGCCGCCTGCATGAACGCCTTCCAGATCAGCGCCGGATACGTCCCGCCCTCGACCGTGTGCCCGTGGAACTCCGTCGTCATCGGCACGAGCTTGTTCGGGTAGCCGACCCAGACCGCCGTGACGAGATCGGGCGTGAACCCGACGAACCAGGCATCGCCGTAGTTCTCGGTCGTCCCCGTCTTCCCCGCGACGTCCCAGTCCGGAAGCTGCGCCGCGGTACCCGTGCCGTACTGCACCACGCCGCGGAGCATCTGATCCTCGATCGCGGCGTTCCCGTTGTCGAGCCACGGGATCGGCTTCTGGTGGGTGTAGTTGTAGTAGGTCTTGGTGTTGTTCGTGCCGTGGGGAACGTTGACGCTCGTGATCGCGAGCGGCTCGTTCCCGAAGAGCGACCCGTCGAGCCTGAAGCCCCCGTCGGCGAGCGTGGTGTACGCCCTCGCCATCTCGAGCGGCGTGGCCGGCTCGCTCCCGAGCCCGATCGAGAAGTAGCCGTTCAACGGGGTCGTGATCCCCATCTCGGCCGCGACATCGGCCACGTTCGTCGGGCCGACGAGGTTCGTGAGCTGCGCGAACACGGTGTTGTCGGAGTATGCGATCGCCTTCGAGAGGTCGATCGGGCCGAGGTTCTCGTGCTCGAAGTTGTCGACGTTCCACAGCCGGCCGCCCGCGTCGATCGTGACGGGATGCGAGACGAGAGTCGTTGCGGGCGAGATCCCGGCCTTGAGCGCGGCGGCGAGCACGAACGGCTTGAACGCCGATCCCGGCTGCCGCTCTCCCTGCGTCGCGAGGTTGAACTGGCTCTCACGATAATTCCGGCCGCCGACCATCGCCACGACGTCCCCCGTGTGGACGTCGATCGAGACGAGCGCCGCGGTCGGGCCGATCGACGGCGGCAGCGCCTTCGCGATCGCCTGCTGCGCGAGCTTCTGCAGCCCGAGATCGATCGTCGTCGTCACCTTGTAGCCGCCGCCGTACACCTTCTTCCCGTACTTGGCGACGAGCTGACCGGTGACGTAGTTCGCGAAGTACTGCGCCTTCTGGCCCTGCGTCGCCGGCAGCTTCACCGACGAGGGCTTCGGCATCGGCTTCCGCAGCCAGCCGAGATACTCCTTCTTGCTGAGGTAGGCCTGCAGGTACATCTGCTTGAGAACGAGGTTGCGCCGGAGCTTCGCCGCCTGCGGGTGGGCCACAGGATCGTAGAGGGTCGGATCCTCCGGAATCCCTGCGAGGAGCGCCGCCTCGGCCGGATCGAGGTTCTTCGCGCTGTGTCCGAAGTAGACGTGTGACGCCTCCTCGACGCCGTAGGCGCCGTTCCCGAAGTAGATCGTGTTGAGGTAGGCGAGCAGGATCTTGTCCTTCGGCCAGACCTGCTCGAGCTTCCAGGCGAGGGCGGCCTCCTTCAGCTTGCGGTTGATCGTGGGCGCATTGCCGTTGATCGCGTTCTTGACGAACTGCTGCGTGATCGTCGAGCCGCCCTGCACCTCGCCCTGTTGCGTGACGTCCGCCCAGACGGCGCGGAGGATGCCGTGGAGGTCGATGCCCTTGTGCTCGTAGAAGCGCTTGTCCTCGATCGCGATGATCGCATGTCGCATCCACGGCGAGATGTCGTTCAGCGACTTGACGCGCACCCGCGCCTCCGAGCCGCGAAGCACCGCCAGGATCGTGTGGCCGTCGCTCGCGTAGACGTACGTGTTCTCCTGCTGGACGTGCTGGTGATTCGGGTCGAGTGCCGCGACCTGCGACGCGAACGCCGTGAGCATCCCGAACGTGAACGACGAGAGCCCGAGAACCCCGAGCACGGCAAGCAGCGCCAGCAGTCTCAGCTTGCGGATGCGACGCCGCTTGCGCGGGCGATTCCTGTTTCTGAGCAACGCCAGAGCGCCCGAT
>DASZLW010000355.1:0-4993 GCA_035552175.1 Gaiellaceae bacterium
GGTGCTGCCCACCCTTCGCGACCAGGTGCGCACGCTGACGACGCTCGTCGACGACCTGTTCGAGCTGGCGCGGATCGACGCGGGTGCGCTCACGCTCGAGCTGCATCAGACGCCGGTCGCGGGCCTCGTCGAATCGGCCGTCCGGCAGCTCAGGCCGGAGGCGGCAGCGCGGAACGTCGCCCTCGCCGCCCATTCGGACGGCGAGACGAGCGCGTCGATCGCGCCGGAGAAGATCGAGCGCGTCCTCTTCAACCTGCTCACGAACGCGCTTCGCCACACGCCGTCGGACGGCTCGGTCGCGGTGAACGTGGCGCGGCACGACGACGAGGTGCTCGTCTCGGTCGAGGACACGGGCAGCGGGCTCGAGCCGGAGGCGCTCGGCCGGATGTTCGAACGTTTCTGGCGCGCTGATCGCGCCCGCTCGGCTGCGGGAATGGGTCTCGGGCTTGCGATCGCCCGCGGCCTCGTCGAGGCGCACGGCGGCCGGATCTGGGCCGAGAACCGCGACGGAGGCGGCGCACGCGTCTCCTTCACGCTGCCCGCGAGCACCCCGGCGGCACCGCGCATGCCGGCGCAGGCTCTCGCGAGCCTCTGAATCGCCTAGCGAAGGCTTCATCCCCGCTCAACCAAACCCCGGGGTGGGCGGACTAGCGTCGACGCACGGTGTATCCCGTCGTCACTCAGGGCGCCTGCACGCGGCGACCCGCCCTGGCCGCGCGGGACCTCGTCAAGTCCTTCGGTGGGATCCGGGCAGTCGCAGGCATCGACTTGACGGTGGAGCCGGGCGAGGTGCACGGCCTCGCCGGGCGAAACGGGGCGGGGAAGACGACGCTCCTTCGGATGCTGCTCGGGCTCGTCCGCCCCGACGGCGGGACGATCGAGCTGCTCGGCCGGCCGCTTTCGAGCGACGATCCGCGGCTCCCGGCCGGAGTCGCGGGATTCGTCGAAGAGCCTCGCTTCTACCCGTATCTGAGTGCACGCCGGAACCTCGAGCTCCTCGCGGCCCTCGACGGCGGCTCCGCCTTCGACCGGCTCGACGGCACCCTCGCACGCACCGGGCTCGTGGCCACGCAACACCAGAAGGCCGGGGGGCTCTCGTCAGGGACGCGCCAGCGGCTCGGGATCGCCGCGGCACTCCTCCGGGAGCCGCGCCTGCTCGTCCTCGACGAGCCCGGCAGCGGACTCGATCCCGGCGGAACGAGAGACCTTCACGCGCTGATCCGCGAGCTCGCGGATGCCGGCGCAGCGGTCGTGCTCTCGAGCCATCAGATGGCGGAGCTCGAGGATCTCTGCGACTCCGTGACGATCGTCCGCGCCGGATGCACGGTCTGGGACGGGCCCGTATCGCTCCTCCGGGAAGGATCCCCCGCGCCCGCCTACCGCTTCGAGACGAGCGACGACGCGCGAGCGCTGCGACTAGCGGGTTCGAGTGGATCAGCGGTGGTCGTGAGCGCTGGTGAGGGTGGGCTCTTCGTTGCCGCGAGCGAGCCTGCGCTCGATGCGTACGTGCTCCGGCTTGCCGAGCACGGCGTGGCCGTCAGGCACCTCGCGCTCGAGACGACGGCGCTCGAATCGATGTACTTCGCTCTGACCCGATGACCGAGTCGGCCGCCGCGAGCATCGCCTGGCGCCGGAGCGGCGAACGGGAACGCGGCGTGGCGGCTGTCTTCCGCGTCGAGATCTCGAAGCTCGCGGCTCAGACCCCCGCCCGCCTCGCGGCCGCGATCTGCCTCGTCGCACCCTTCGCCTTCGCCGGGATCCTGCGGGCACAGCAGGCGGTTCCCGCCGACACGCTGTTCGGACGGTGGGTGCACGTCTCGGGCCTCGCCGTGCCGCTCGTGATCCTCGGTTTCGCCGGCTCGTGGGGGTTCCCGGCCCTCGCGGGCCTGATCGCAGGTGACGTCTTCTCGTCCGAGGACCGGCACGGCACCTGGAAGCTCATCCTGACCCGCTCGCGGAGCCGGTTCGAGCTCTTCGCCGGGAAGATCCTCGCCGCCGTCTGCGTCGTGACGGCGACGGTGGCGCTCCTCGCCGTGGCGAGCCTCGCCGCGGGGATGCTCCTCGTCGGGACGAAGCCGCTCGTCGGGCTCTCGGGCCAGACGATCCCGGCCGGACACGCGGTCGAGCTCGTCGCGGCGAGCTGGGCGCTCGCACTCGCGCCGGTGCTCGGATTCACGTCGCTGGCGATCCTCCTGTCGGTCACGACGAGGAGCAGTGTCGTCGGCGTGTTCGGGCCCGCTGCGATCGGGCTCGTCATGCAGCTCCTCGGGCTTCTCGGCAGCGGCGAGGTCGTCCGGACGCTGCTCCTCGGCTCGGGGTTCGACGCCTGGCACGGGATGTTCGCCTCCCCGGCTTTCCACGGTCCCGTGATGCAGGCCGTGCTCGTGTCCGGCGTCTACGTTCTCGTTGCGCTCGTTGTCGCATGGGCGCGGTTCCGGGGCCGCGACATCGCCGGAGACGGCGCGGAGAGGAGAAGCTGGAGAGTGCCGGCCGCGTGGGCGGGAGCCGCCGTCGCACTCGTCGCGCTGCTCGTCGTCGCCTCGGGCCTCGGGCGGGCGGGCGTGAGCGCGGGACGCCTCGATGCCGCGATCGCCCCGGAGTTCGGCAACCTCGTAGGGCTCCGCGAG
Source organism: Gaiellaceae bacterium (assembly GCA_035552175.1). Classification (GTDB taxonomy): domain Bacteria; phylum Actinomycetota; class Thermoleophilia; order Gaiellales; family Gaiellaceae; genus PALSA-600. The sequence continues at coordinate 2,628 of DASZLW010000355.1, forward strand.
CGGCTGATCGGACGCACGCCGCCGGCCGGGTCGAGGCTCGAGGTGCTCTCGACCTGCCTCCGCCGAGGTGCGCCGACCCCGTACCGGGGCGCGGGTGACGACTGGACATGCACCCTCAGTCTCGTCGGCTCGAACCTCCGCCAGCTTCCGGCGAACTACGACGTGGACGTCCGGCCGAACGGCTGTTATACGGCCGAGGGGCCCGCGTCGGTCGGGGGAGCGACGCTCGGAGGCGTGCCGAATCCGCTGCATGCGTTCGACGGCTGCTTCGAGCCATGAGTGAGTTTCGTAAAGACGATCGCTACCCCGAGACAGTTGGCGGATCGGGTTGTACTGTTCCGTCTGTGAAGCGCGCGACGGCGATCTTCGTGCTCACCGGGGGGCTCCTGATCGCGCTCGCGTTGGCGGCCGGAGCGCTCGCAGGCGGCAAGACGGTGAAGGCGACCGTCAGTGGAACGTGCGTCGAGACCGACAAGCTCGACACGAACGGCGCACTGAAGTCGACCACGTTCGCCTGCACCGCCTCGGGTGCGTGCGCCTGCGACGGGAGCACCAAGCTCGACTATTCGTACGTGTCGACCGAACCCGGCTCGGGCGCGAACGGGCGCGAGACGGGAATAATCGTCGTCACGGGCTCGAAGGGCTCCCTCACCTTCCACCTCAAGGGCATCCACACCGCAGTGGGCACCGGCACGGGAACGTGGACGATCGTGAAGGCGACCGGATACGGAGGCGTCAAGCTGACCCGGACCGGCAAGTACGAGACGGGGACGAAGACGCTCAAGCAGATCCCGCTGACCTTGAAGACGACCGTCAGAATCTCGACCTCGCTCGGGTGCTGGCAGTGCTGAGGCGCCGCCCGGCCTGATCTGCCGAGGGCCCGAGCCGCGGGCCGTAGAACCGGCTTGTGTTGCAAGTCACAAAGTGCGGGGTTGCACTTCGGTTGCCCTCCCGGCCACCGCTACTTCGGGCCGAAAAAAACGGTGTCTGACACCCGATCGAAACGCTCGAACCCTGATCGACGCAGGGGTTCCGCGGCACGCGGCGAGGCGGCACCGCGTCGTCTGGCACCTTTTCCACACGTGGGTTTTCTGGCCAAGGCGACCGTCATCGCGAGCCGCAATTTGATGGCCGGTGGCGGGTGCGAACAGCGATCCGGCCAGGGCCGGGCAAGAACTCGGCGTCCATTCGTGACTTGCATCACAAGCGAATCTCGAGGCGCGCGAATCTCGATTTGCGCTGACCGCTGCGGTACCGTCGATCAGTTGCACTCGGCTTCCGTTCTCGCCGCGCTCTCCGCCGGTTGCCTGCTCACGGGCTGCGGCGGGAGCACGGCTCGGGCTCCTTCCGCGTTCGACTCGGCAGCCGAGCGGGAATGGATCGCGAACGCCACCCAGCTCGTCCGCACCCTCGACAGCGACATCGGCCTGAGCGCGGCCGGCGGCGCCAACCTCGCCACCGCCAGACGCGCACTCGCAAGCCAGTCGGCCGTCTACACGATGGTCGTCGCGTACTCCGAGTTCGGGGACTGCGCCCACGAGCTCGGTAACGCGGGAAACCCCGCCTCACGCGACGAGAAGGCCGCCGACGAGATCGCCGGCGCCTGCACGCGGCTCGAACAGGCATCCGGACTCTTCGAGCGCGCAACCAGCCACCACGACGCCGAAGCACTTCTCCACGCGACCCGGGAGGCACTCGACACCGAGCCGCTCGTGGTGGCGGCCGAGACCGCGCTCGCCGCCCTTCGGCCGGCGTAGCCGCCGGCGTCGCGGGATACTTCGCCGGTGACGGACGCGACACCCGCCCCGCCGGCCCTCCTGCGCGCCCGCCTCGCCCGCGGCACCGTCGGGGTCGTCGCGTGGGGCTTCTTCCTCGGGAACATCGCCGCGATCTGCTGGCTCTGGTACGCGAACCACAACCTGGACTTCAGCTTCGCCCCCGACATGACCTCGGCGATCATGGCCCGCTTCGGCGGACTGACCGGGCTCCTCGCCGCTTACCTCGCCCTGATCCAGGTGCTCCTCCTCGCTCGACTCCCGTGGCTCGAACGGCTCGCAGGGTTCGACCGGATGACGGTCTGGCACCGATGGAACGGCTACGCCTGCCTGGTGCTCGTCCTCGCCCACACCGTCATGGCCGTCCTCGGCTACTCGATCGACGCGAAGCGCTCGTTCTTCCGGCAGTTCTGGGACATGATCGACCACAGGCTCTTCCCCGGGATGGTGACCGCGACGATCGGCCTCGCGCTCTTCGTCCTCGTCACCGTCTCCTCGATCACGATCGCCCGCCGCCGGCTCCCATACGAGGCCTGGTACGCGGTGCACCTCACCGCCTACGCAGCGATCGCGCTCACGTGGTTCCACGAG
>DASZLW010000356.1:0-6011 GCA_035552175.1 Gaiellaceae bacterium
ACGACATCTCCACGGAAGACCTCCGGGTCGCGCTGACGCGGTACCGGTCGTTCTTCGAGCGGCTCCTCTCGGCGTGAGCACCCTCGACGCGGACCGCCTTCCGGTGAAGACCGGGAGGCTGTCCGCGTAGGCTTCGCCCCCGGCATTTCGGATCGCGAAGCAAACGGGGGCACCGATGGAGATGCTGTTCGCGCGAGATGGTGTTCCCGCGAGATGGTGTTCCCGCGAGATGGTGTTCGCGCGGCAGCTCCTTGCCGCCGGCCTGGTGTTGGCTGCACTCGCCCTCACGTCTACGTCGACACCCTCGACTCGGCCTTCGGGCGCGGCTGGAAGCGTGAGAACAGCTTCCTGACGCACGGCCCGGAGGGACAGCAGGCACCCCGACGGTGAGGCACTCGATATGAGGCAACCGTGATGGGGCCGAGCGTTGTCCCCGACGTGCGGTGGAAGGGGGACGGCGCCGGGAAACTCACGGCGCCCGAGCACGCCGCGATCCTCGAGGAGCTGCGGACGCTGCACGACCCCTGGTGCGTCTCGGGATAGGCGCTGTTTTCTCGCCAGGCGTTCGGCAGCCTGGCGGGCCGCACCGAACGGCTGATACCCTTGTGTCACGGTTGCCCTTCTGGCAGCCGGGAGATTTCAGCTTCTCGGTCCTCCTTCACGGGCGTTTCGAGTCTCTTTTATCTCGCCCCCGTAAAAAAGGAGTTTCTTTGTCTCAGCAGTCCTTCGCCGCGCTCGGCGTGAGCGCAACTGTCGCGGACGCGCTCGCGCGCCGCGGCATCACCGAGCCGTTTGCGATCCAGACGCTCGTCCTTCCCGACGCCCTCGCGGGGATCGACGTCCTCGCAGCCTCGCCGACCGGCTCCGGCAAGACCCTCGCATTCGGCATCCCGCTGATCGAGCGGACGGCCGGCTCGCCCGGACATCCGGCCGCGCTCGTGCTCGTCCCCACGCGCGAGCTCGCCTCGCAGGTCGTCGAGGAGCTCGGCCCGCTCGCGAAAGCGCGGAAGCTCCGCATGGCCGCCGTCTACGGCGGGACGTCGGTGATGGGCCAGGCCAAGCAGGCCCGGGGCGCGGAGATCCTCGTCGCGACTCCCGGCCGGCTGCACGACCTCATCGAGCGCCGGCTCGTCTCCCTCGGGCACGTCCGCGTGCTCGTGCTCGACGAGGCCGACCGGATGCTCGACATGGGATTCCGTCCGCAGGTCGACAAGATCCTTGCAGGCGTCCCGCGCAACCGTCAGACGATGCTCTTCTCGGCCACGCTCGACGGGCCGGTCGAAGACCTCGCTCGCGCCTACACCGCCGATGCCGTGAGTTTCCGCGCCGGCGCGCCGGACGACGCCGAAGCCGGAGTGATCGGCCACGAGTTCCACGCCGTCACGGCCGACAACAAGCTCGCGAGCCTCGCGGGTCAGCTCGAACGGGAGCGCGGGCTCGCGCTCGTGTTCGTCCGGACGAAGCACGGTGCCGACAGACTTGCCAAAAAGCTCCGGCGGGAGCACGATCTCGGTGCAGTGGTCATGCACGGGAACATGTCCCAGAACGCGCGTGAGCGGTCGCTCGCCCAGTTCGAGTCGGGGCGCGTGACGACGCTGATCGCCACCGATGTCGCCGCCCGCGGGCTGGACATCGACGACATCACGCATGTCATCAACTTCGATCCGCCCCGCACCGAGGACGATTACGTCCACCGCGTGGGTCGGACGGGCCGGGCGGGTCGCTCGGGAACCGGGCTGACGCTCGTGCTCCCCGAGCAGCGCCACGAGGTCGGCCGCCTCGCCGACAAGCTCGGGCACGGAGACGCATTCGCCGCGTCGGGCATGCGCGCCGCGACCCCGGCGCGATCGCAGCCGTCGGCCAACCGCCCGCGTCGCAGGCGGCGCCGGTGAGCTCCAAGCGGAGTCCACAGACCGCGGCGAAGCGGGCGCGCGAGCAGGCCGTGAGGGAGAAGCGCGAGCGGAAGGCGCTCAAGAAGCAGGCCGCGATCGAAGCGAAGAACGCGCCCCCGCCCGAGGAGACCGACGAGATCGAGGGCGAGGAGGATACGGAGGGCGCGGAGCCGTCCGGCACCGGTGTGTCCGACGTGCCTGTATCCGATGCACCTGCGCCCGACGTGCCCGAAGCGGACTGACCGCTCGTGGCGCACCCTGCGCCTGAACCCGCAAGGGCCCGTTCGTCCGTCTGGCTAGAGGCCGACGGATGAGCGGCCTGTTCGATCGCGGCCTCGGATGGGTGCGGGCGCGCGACCGGGGGCTTGCGGCGTTCCGGCGGGCCGGCCGGGCGGCAATCGTGATGCCGGGCATGTTCGCGCTCGGTGAGAAGGTGTTCGGCAACCCGCAGGTTGCGACGTTCGCCGCGTTCGGCGCGTTCGCGATGGTGCTCCTCGTCGACTTCCCGGGCCCGATGAAGGAGCGCCTGCTCGCGCAGGCGACCCTCGCGGCGGCCGGCGCCGGGCTCGTCTGTCTCGGCACGATCGCGTCACGATCGACCTGGCTCGCTGCGGTCGCGATGGCCGCCGTCGGGTTCGGCGTGATCTTCGCGGGGGTCGTCAGCTCGGTGCTCGCGGGGGCGACGGTGTCGCTTCTCATCGCCTTCATCCTCCCGGTGACGCTGCCGGGCCCGGTGTCGTCGATCCCCGACCGGCTGGCCGGCTGGGGCCTCGCGTCCGGCGCGGCGATCCTCGCCGTGTCCCTGCTCTGGCCGGCGCCCGCCCACGATCCGCTCCGCAGCGCGGCGGCGGCGGCGTGCCGCGCGCTCGGTGCCCGCCTGCGGGCCGACGTGGCGTTCCACCTCGGGGCGGGCATCGCCGCGGCCGAGCGCGACGAGGCTGTGACGGGCTCGGCCGCGGCGCTCGAGAGCCTCGGCCGCGTGTTCTTCGCGGGACCGTTCCGCCCGACCGGCCTCAGCACGTCGGCCCGGTCGATCGTCCGTCTCGTCGACGAGCTCGGCTGGCTCGGGGCGATCGTGGAGCAAGGCGCGTTCCGGCCCGAAGGCGGGCAGATCGACCGGAATCTGTGCGCGGTCAAGTCGCGATGTGCCTCGGTGCTCGACCGTGCCGCAGCCCTGCTTCAGGCTCCCGACCTCGATCCGGCCCCGCTGGCCTCCGAGCTCGCAGCGCTCCGCGTCGAGCTTGCCGAGCTGGAGCAGAACGTGACGTTCGGCGTGCCGGCGGCCTGCGTCGCGGCCCGGCTTCCGGCCGCGCAGGTCGTCTCGGCGCTCGAGCCCGGCTTCCGCGCACAGGAGCTCACCTTCGCTGTCTCCCAGGTCGCGGAGAACGTCGACCTCGTGGCGAGGGCCGACCGGCGCTCGTTCGTCGATCGCCTCTTCGGCCGCACGGGGCAGGGGCTCGGCGGCACCTTCACCGCCGCCACGGAGCGAGCTGCCGGGCACGTCGATCAGCACTCGGTGTGGCTGCACAACAGCATCCGCGGGGCGGTCGGTCTCGCGGTCGCGGTCGCGATCGCCGACGGCTCGGGAGTGCAGCATTCCTTCTGGATCGTGCTCGGCACGCTCTCCGTGCTCCGTTCGAATGCGCTCAGCACCGGGCAGAACGTCGTTCGCGGCCTGCTCGGGACGATCGCCGGGTTCGCGGTGGGCTCGGCGCTCCTCTGGCTGATCGGGAGCAACCCGACCGTTCTTTGGTTCCTGCTCCCGATCGCGATCCTCTTCGCCGGTTTCGCACCCTCCGCGATCTCGTTCGCGGCAGGGCAGGCTGCGTTCACGCTCACGCTCGTGATCCTGTTCAACATCCTCCAGCCGGCCGGTTGGCGCGTGGGACTCGTCCGGATCGAGGACGTTGCGATCGGCTGCGGCGTCAGCCTCGGCGTGGGGCTCCTTCTCTGGCCGCGGGGAGCCACCGCGGCGTTGAGCAGGGCGCTGACCGATGCGTACGCCGAGAGTGCCCGCTATCTCGCGGCCGCAGTCGCCTACGGTGCGTCCAGGTGCGACCACGGGAGGCCGTCTCGCCCGGCTCCGGACGTCGAGGTCGCCCGTGCGGCCGCTGCGGCTCGCCGACTCGACGATGCATTCCGTACGTACCTCGCCGAGCGCGGCGCGAAGCCGATGCCGCTCCCCGTCGCCGTCGGCCTCGTCACCGGAGTGGCCGGGCTGCGGCTCGCCGCCTCGGCGGTGCTCGATCTGTGGGAGGGCGACGACGGCACCTCGCAGGGCGATCGCGCCGCAGCGAGCAGGCAGCTCCTCGCGATGGGGGGCGCCGTCGAGGGCTGGTACGTGGCCTTCGCGGACGCCCTCGCCGGTGGAGGCGAGCTCCCCGAGCCTCTCGCGGAGGAGCAGCTCGGGGAGGGGCTCCTCGTCGATGCGGTCGTCCGCGACCTGACGCGCGACGACGGTCGCGCGAACGCAGTCGCGGTGCGCGTGATCTGGACGGGGGATCACCTCGACGCGGCGCGGAGGCTCCAGGCCGCGATCGTGGCTCCCGCCCGACTGCTCGTCGAGCACCGCCCCGCTCCGGTCCGGACGGGCCGCGAGCGGCTGCTCGCGTTCGCGCGCTGAGTACGTTCTCGCATTCCCACGCAGACGCCGCCGGCCTTCCGGCCCTGTTTGGACGCTCCGCCCCACGGGCACAACTCCTCGCGAAACCATCGCCCATCCCCCGGGGCGATCGAGCGAAGGAGCGAGAGATGAAAAGCTTGTGCGCAGTCGCCCTCGGGATCGTCGTGCCGGCTGCCCTGCTCTTCGCGGCAACGGGCGCGGGAGCGCGATCCGCCTCGGCCGTCACGTGCACGGCGAGCGCGAGCGGGACGAACTACACCCTCCACATCGCGATCCCCGCGGGCCTGCAGCAGTTCGGCTTCGCGTTCGGCGTTCCCGGCGCGACGGTGACGAACGCCGTGATCCCGGGCGCGAACGGCAACTTCTCGACGCAGAATCTGGCCCCGAACACGTCGGGCCGCTGGATCAGCGACACCCCGCTGACGGGCGCACCCGTCGTCACCCTGACGACGAGCGTCGCCGGCACAGGCTCGCCGACGGTGGTCCCGTCCACACAGACGAGCTATACGCGGCCTGTCGCATGCGCGCTCACGGGCACCCCGGCTTCGCGGGCCGTGGCGATCACGGTCGAGAAGCCCATCCGCTACGTCGCCGCGTCGCACGCCTGGCATGTCGTCGTCGCCGTCCCGAGCGCAGGCACGGTGAGTGCCGTCCAGCTCGAGCCGACGATCGGCACGGCGGGTGCCCATTCCGTCACGGCGAAGTCGCTCGTGCAGGCACGGAAGATCACCCGCTCGAGCGCCGGCAAGGCGACGTTGATCCTGCGCCCGACCCAGCACGGCCAGGCGGTCCTCGCCGCCAACGGCTCGCTCAAGGTCGAGCTCCACGTCACCTTCGACGCTGCGGGCGGCAAGTCCGGCAGCGAGATGCTCAGCCTCAGGCTGACGAAGTAGAGCTCGGCGGGCGGCGCTCGGGCTCGAGGCTCGAGCGCCGCTCGTTCGTACCATCTCCGCTGGATTCGCGGCCGTCCGGGCAGAATGGCACTGCGACCGAGCGACGAGGAGGGGGTGGTCGAGCCGTGAGGAGTGCGGTGGCGCAACGTCTGTCGCCGGCCGGCCCGCGCGCGCGATGAGCGCCGACCGCGCACCGGCCGCCGCTCGCCGCCGTCTCGGCTCGGACGCGGCAGCTTCCGGGGCCGACGCGGCACTCGAGCTCGGCGTCCTCGGCCCCTTCCGGGTGCTCGCGGCAGGTACGCCGCTTCAGCTTCCGCGCCAGCCGCTGGCGCTTCTCGCCGCTCTCGTGCTCCGCGCGGGAGAGGTCGTCGCCTCCGACACGTTGATCGAGTCGTTGTGGCAGGGCTCCGCGCCCGCGTCGGCTTCGAGCGTGCTCCGCCTCTACGTCTCGCAGCTTCGAAGCGCCCTCCCGCCGCAGCGGCTCTTCACCGAGCGGCCCGGCTACCGGCTTCGCGTCGAGGCGGGCGAGCTCGACTCGGGAAGGTTCGAGGCTCTGCTCGAAGGCGGGCGGCGCGCCCTCGCCGCCGGCAACCCTCGGCTCGC
>DASZLW010000357.1:0-5589 GCA_035552175.1 Gaiellaceae bacterium
ACATGCACCGGAGGATCGGGGCTCTCGCACCCTCGTCGCGGAGAACGGTCGCCGGGTGCGTCGGTCCCGACCGGAGGCCGGCGCGCGGGGAGCCCGCACAACCGCCGCTCTTCCTCGCGGTCGGGACCTTCGTGCCGCACAAGGGCTTCGGAACCGCACTCGAGGCAATCGCCCTCGCCACGGCGCGCGACGTCCCGGTCAGGCTCGAGCTGATCGGTGACGGGCCGGAGCTCGAAGGCCTTCGCGAACGCGCGGGCGCCCGGCGCCTGGGCTCGCATGTCGACTTCCGCGGACGGCTTCCCAACGAGGTGGTCCTCGACCGGCTCACATCGTCGCTCGCACTGATCGTGCCCTCGGAGGTGCAGCCGGACGGCGATCGCGATGGTCTTCCGGTCGCGATCCTCGATGCCGCAGCATGCGGCGTCCCGGCGATCGCGACGGGGATCTCGGGGATCCCCGACTTCGTCGTCGACGGTGTCACGGGACTCATCGTCCCGGAACGCGATCCGGAGGCGCTCCTCGCGGCGATGGTCAGGCTCGTCGACGACCCCACGCTCGCGGCGCGCCTCGGGGAGGCCGCCCGCGCGCGGCTCGAGGAGCGGCACGACTCCGATCGCGAGCTTCGCAAGCTCGCCGATGCGTGGTTTCCTCGTACGAGCCGCGAAGCCGTACGATCGACGTCGTGATCGCCGTGAAGATCGTGTTCTGGCTCTCGCTCGCTGCCCTGGTGTGGACGCACGCGGCATACGTCCTCTTCGTTGCGGTTCTGGCGCGCCTGCACGGGACGACAACCGTCGCGGCGCGTGACGAGCTTCCCACTGTCGCCGTGATCGTGGCCGCCCACAACGAGGACGGCGCGATCGAGCGGCGCATCGAAAACCTCCGCGAGCTCGATTACCCGGCTGATCGAGTCCAGATCGTCGTCAGCTCGGACGCCTCGACCGATCGCACCGAGGAGCTCGCCGAGGCGGCCGGGGCGCGCGTGATCCGGAACGAGCGCGGCGGGAAGGTCGCCGCGCAGGACCGAGCGGTGCGGGAGAGCTCCTCCGACATCGTCGCGTTCTCGGACGCGAACGCAACCTGGGCGCCCGATGCGCTGCGCCGCCTCGTCGCGCCGTTCGCCGACGCGAAGGTCGCCTACGTCTGCGGCCAGCTGAAGCTGCGGGCCGCAGACGGTTCGAACCGCGAGGGCCTCTACTGGCGCTACGAGATGGCGGTTCGCTCCGCCGAGTCGACGCTGGGATCGGTCACGGGCGGGAACGGGTCGATCTACGCGCTGCGCCGCTCCGACTACGTCGAGGTCGACCCGCGGTTCGGTCACGACCTGTCGCTGCCGTACCTGATGGTGCAGCGTGGGCGCCGCGCGGTCTACGAGCCGGCGGCCGTCGCGTTCGAGAAGCCGACGGCCTCGAACGAGACCGAATATCGCCGGAAGGTGAGGATGTTCGAGCATTGCTGGCTGATCGTGATGCGGGGGAAGATGCTGCGCCGGCTCGGCCCGCTCTACCTGCTCCAGATTCTCTCGCACCGGTTCCTCCGCTACGGCTCCGGGCTGCTGCATCTCGCACTGCTCGCAGCGTCGATCGCCCTCGTCCGCGACGGCTGGGTGTACGACGTGGTGCTCGCCGGCCAGGTGGCGCTGCTCGTGGCCGCGGCCGCGGGCGTGGGGATCGCGCGGTACTACGTCCTCATCTCCCTCGCCACGGTGGTGGCGCTCGTCAACTACCTGCGGCGGGGCGTCCCGGCGAGCTGGGATCCCGCCGCGACGAGGTGAACCGTGCGCTCGACATCGCGATCGCCGGCACGGGGCTCGTCCTCGGAAGCCCGCTGTACGCCCTCGGCGCGCTCGCCGTGAAGCTCGAGGATCGCGGCCCCGTGCTCTACCGGCAGAGCCGCGTCGGCAAGGACGGCCGCGACTTCGAGCTGCTGAAGCTCCGCACGATGGTGGTCGGGGCCGAGACGATGGGCGCCGGATTCGCGGTCAACGTGGGGGACTCGCGGATCACCCGGGCAGGCGCGATTCTGCGACGGCTCTCGCTCGACGAACTGCCGCAGCTCTGGAACGTGATCCGCGGCGACATGTCCGTGATCGGGCCGCGGCCGACGCTCAGGTACCAGGTCGACCGCTACGACGAGCGCCAGCGCCACCGCCTCGACGTGAGGCCCGGGATCACCGGCTGGGCGCAGATCCACGGCCGTGCGGCGCTGCCGTGGGCGGACCGGATCGAGCTCGACCTCTGGTACGTCGAGCATCGATCCAGGCTTCTCGACCTGAAGATCCTGCTGCGGACGCCGATCGCCCTGTTCGGCGGTACCTACAAGGGCGCCACCGGCGGCTGGCAGGAGACGAGTGAGAAGGGTGCGCCCGGCGAGGCGAGCGCTCCGCGCGGGCCCCAGTCACCAAGGCCCCAGTCGCCCGGCTGAAACGGCGCTTCCAGACTTGGATCCGGCGAGCCTTCGGCGCGGTTGCCGAGGGCCGAAAATCCGGTGTCTGACACCAGGTTGAGACGCTCGAACCCTGATGAACACTGGGAACTCGGCGCCTTTCGGCCGGGGGCAACTGGTCGTCTGGCACCCTTTCCACACCCGTCCTCTTCGGACACGACGCTCGCGTTTTCGGGCTCGATGCTCCGGCCTCGTCGTAGAGCGGTTTGCGGCGGCCCGCTCCGCAGTAGCCTTCCGCGTCGTGCCCTCCGCCCTCGAGCGTCCGGTCGTCCTCTTCACCTGCGCCGGCCAGCGCGTCGACATCGTCGAGGCGTTCGGCCGCGCGGGCGCCACCACGCTCGCCGTCGACGTCAACGAGCTCGCGCCCGCGCTCTACGCGGCGCATCGGCGAGCCCTCGTGCCCGCCGTCGACGACCCCGGGTACATCGCCGCGCTCGCCGCCCTCGTCCGCGAGCACGGCGCCACGCTCGTCGTTCCGCTCGCCGACCTCGACCACCGGCTTCTCGCAGCCCATCGCGACGACCTCGGCGCACTCGTCCTTCTTTCCGGCCCCGACACGATCTCGCTCTGCGAGGACAAGTACGCGGGGCACTGCTTCTTCGAGCGCGAAGGGATCGCGAGCCCCCCGACCTGGCTCCCGGCCGACGTGCCCGCCGACGTCGCGTTCCCGGTGCTCGTGAAGGCGCGCCGCGGCTTCGGCTCCCGCCACATCTTCCGCGCGGCCGACCACGAGGAGCTCGCCTTCTTCCTGCGCTACACGACCGCCGAGTCGATGGTGCAGGGCGTGTGTGCCGGCATCGAGTTCTCGATCGACGTCTTCTGCGACCTCGGCTCGCGGTGCCTCAAGGCCGTTCCCCGCACGATGATCGAGTCGAAGGGGGGTGAGTCGATCAAGGGGATGACAATCCGCGACGACGAGTTGATCGAGCACGCGCGCCGCGTCTCCGAGACGATGAGGATCGTCGGGCCTGCGAACATCCAGTGCTTCCGGATGCCCGACGGCTCCCTGCCCGTCACCGACGTGAACCCCCGCTTCGGCGGTGGCTTCCCGGCTCCGACGGCTGCCGGCTCGCGCTACCCGGAGCTCGCCCTCGCGCTCGCCCGCGGGGAGCGCCCCGAGCCCGCGCTCGGCGAGTTCGAGGAGGGCGTGATCATGACCCGGTACTTCGCGCAGGTGATCCTGCAGGAGTCGGGCGGCACCCTCCAGCCCCGCCAGTAACCTCCTCGCATGCGGTACCTCGTGACCGGCGCGGCCGGATTCATCGGCTCGCACCTCTGCGAAGCGCTGATCGCCGCCGGCCACGAGGTCACCGGGATCGACTGCTTCACCGACTACTACGACCCGTCGCTCAAGGAGGAGAACGCGCGCGGCCTCGACATCCGCCGGCTCGACCTCGCCGAGGACGATCTCGACTTCGGCGGCATCGACACCGTGTTCCATCTCGCAGCGCGGCCGGGTGTCCGGAGCTTCGGCGCCGTCTTCCCGGAGTACCTCCGCGACAACGTCCTCGCTTCGCAGCGGGTCTTCGAGGTGGCCGCGCGCGACGGCGCAAAGGTCGTCTTCGCCTCGTCGTCGTCCATCTACGGCGCGGCCGAGCGGTATCCCACGCCCGAGGACACCCCGCCGCAGCCGCTCTCGCCCTACGGGATCTCCAAGCTCGCGTGCGAGCATCTCGCCGCCGCGTACGTGCGCGAGTTCGGGCTCGACTGCGTCGTCCTGCGCTACTTCAACGCGTTCGGGCCGCGCCAGCGCCCCGACATGGCGTTCACCCGGATCGTCAACGCGCTCGCGACGGGCGCGCGGTTCGACCTCTACGGCGACGGTGACCAGTCCCGCGGCTGGACGTACGTCTCGGACATTTCCGACGCGACGATCGCCGCGGCCGCCGGGCACGGCACCTACAACGTCGGGGGCGCGCTCGAGGCGTCTCTGAACGAGACGATCGCCATCCTCGAGGAGATCTCCGGGCGCAAGCTCGACGTCGCACGCGAGGAGGCCGTACCCGGCGACCAGCGCCGGACGGCCGCGGACACGACCCGGATCCGGGAGGAGCTCGGGTGGGCTCCGGGGGTCACGCTCGCACACGGTCTTAACGCACAGTGGGAGTGGGCCTCGACTAGAGTCGCCGCGAGATGAGCGCAGTCCACGACCCCGGCGCCGAGCGCGAGATCGACCTCAAGAAGTGGCGGGACGCGGCCTTCAGCTACTGGTGGGTGGCAGCGGCCGGGCTCGTCGCGGGGATCGTCCTCGGCAGCCTCTATTCGCTGAGCGGCGGCACGAGCTACTCCGCCTCGGCCCTGATCGCCCGCGGTCAAGCCTTCAACCCGGGTGGCACGACGAGCGTCCTCGGCTACCTGTCGAGCCCTGCCGCGATCCAGGCCTACGCGACCGAGCCGACGACGATCGACATCGTCGCAGCGAGGACCGGCATCACCCCGGGCCAGCTCGCCGGCCACGTCTCCACCTCCACCGTGGGCGATACCGGGACGGCGGCGGCCTCGGCGACGAACACGAACAGCATCCTGATCCAGATCTCGGTCACGTTGAACAAGCCGAAGAAAGCAGAGGATGCCGCCAATGCCTTCGCGAGCATCATCACGAAGCTGACGACGTCGTCGTACGTCACGGCGTCGCTTGCGATCTATCAGCGCAGGGACGCGAGCTTCACGTCGAGGATCAAGTCCCTGACACAGCAGATCGCGAGCCTGAACGACGTCCTCGCCCACACGAAGCTGGCGCCGCTCGACAAGCTCGTGCTCGTGAGCGAACAGGAGCAGGCACAGGCCTCCCTCGGCCAGACCCTCGATTCGCAGTCGACGAACCAGCAGCAGCTCATCCTTGCGCGGGACGTCGAACAGACGAAGCTGATCCAGCAGGCCACCCGGGCGCAGAAGTCGCAGGCCCGCTCGCGGCGGAACTCGGTGCTCTTCGGGGCCCTGATCGGGCTGCTCCTCGGCGTGATCGTGGCAGTCTATTTGGGCCTCCGCGGCCCGCGGCCTGCTGCGTTCTGAGCCGCGTCTCACGGCGGCGCGAGAGTACGATCGCGCCGACGTGAAGGTCTGCTTCCTCATCCCCGCCTACAACGAGTCGGCGACGATCGGCGAGGTCCTCGCGAAGATCGCCGCGCTCGACCTCGACGCGAA